>DATAMG010000059.1:0-18605 GCA_036260705.1 Chitinispirillaceae bacterium
AAAACCTTCTCATGTTGATGCATCGATGGGTGATGTACATGCTTTTGGAAACCCTCATTACTGGCTCGATCCCAAAAACGGGATTGTAATAGCACAAAATATTACTGATGCACTGAAAAAAGTCGATCCATCCAATAGCGAGACTTATAATAACAATTTCAATAAATTCAAAATTGAATGCGAGGATAGATTCAAATCATGGCAGGCTAAACTGAGCTGTTTCTCAGGTGCTAAAATCATTACCTATCATTCATCGTGGGCATACTTTGCAGATGCTTTTAAATTACTTATTATAGAACACATTGAACCATATCCAGGTATTCCGCCCACAGGAAATCATTTAGCTCATCTTGTGAAAATGATAAAGAAAGAAAATGTAGTCTTTATTCTTCAGGAACCATATTTTTCTGAAGATGCCCCAAAATTTCTGAATCGCCAGACAAATGTAAAAATCTTTAAATGCCAGCCAGCATGCACCGATATAAAAAGCACATCGTTCTTTACCCATTTCGATGAAATTATCAATCAAATCGCAGGTACTGCGGGAGGTAAATAATTATGATGCTTTTTCACTATTCTTTCATGCTGCCTGCATTGATCTTTTGTTTATTACTTGCAGGAATTCACACCTATTTCGGTTATCATATTGTACAGCGCGGAGTCATATTTGTGGATCTATCTCTTTCACAAATTGCCGCTCTGGGTGCAAGTGTGGCAATTCTTTTCGGGTGGGGCGAACAATCGCCCACCCTTTCTTTTATTGTTAGCCTGGGCTTTACACTGGCAGGGTCGGTTCTATTTGCCTTTCTCAGAAAAAGTCAAACTACAGCTCCTATGGAAGCCCTTATTGGGATAACTTACGCAGGAGCTATCGCGATCTCACTTCTTGTATTAGAAAAATCTGCAACCGGTACGGAACACATAAAAGAAATGTTAGTGGGAACTATTCTTACAGTTTCGTGGCGAGATGTTTACCAAATGGGACTTCTGGTATTTATCATTGGTTTGATCCACTTTTTTATAAGGAAGAAGCTTTTTTTGATATCTGAGAATCCTGAGCAGGCAGAAAAGCAGGGTATTAAAGTCTGGTGGTGGGATATAGTTTTCTATGCTACATTTGGCATAATCGTTACTTATTCGGTTAAAATCGCCGGCGTTCTTCTGATCTTTTCACTTTTAATAATACCTGCAATAGCAGCAATGATAAGCACAGCTGGAACTGGCCACCGTGTTTTTTACGGATGGATATTTGGTTTGATCGGGTGCATTGCCGGGCTTGAAATCTCTATGCGCTTAGACTCTGCAGCTGGTCCATCCATAATCACTACTCTTATTGTTCTTTTATTATTATGCTCAGCTGTTACTCCACTTGTAAAAAAATTAAAAAACATCTGATTCACTTTTTATTACAGATGTCTTTTGCTTCACCTACCCTCTCCCCTTTTGACGGGCTCAGGGTTTCAACAATCTCGATGACTGACCGGTCATCGAGATTAGTCGAGAAATTGATTGTTAATTTATTTTAAAGTCCCTTCCGATCATTGTGGTTGAAATCTTTCTGCTGAATGGCCCATCCCCTGAAATTCCATGATTTATGTTCCCTCTTCAATTCAGCCAGATCAGACCGGGTTAAAAAAAGCCCATTTCAGTACTGCCCCGGAGGTGAATTCTTATCTGTCACAAAGTTATCTCTGGGGTATTAGGATGGAAGCATACAAAGATGCCACCAGTACGCTTCTCTATGATCTTTGTGGTTAATATCTCTTCTCCTCTGATTTGAACCAGATACAGGAGCGTTTTTTGCTCCATTCATTTGAAAAAGCATGCATCTGATCAGCAAATCAAGCTATTCACGCAATCTTTAAAATAGGATAACCTTATGGGTAACGATGTAGTCCATATTGGAATTACCGGTTCATATGGTGGAAATAACATGGGCGACGAAGCTATTCTTCAATCTATAATAAACCAGATTCACGAGTCGCTCAATGCAGAAATTGTAGTGTTCAGTCGTGATCCTGATGATACGATGCGCCGGCATAAAATCCACAATGCTTTTCCGGTTAGAAAAATGAGTAAAAGAGAATCAATCGGAGAGATCGAAAAGCTTGATGTGCTGATTGTAGGAGGTGGTGGGATACTTTACGATCATGAAGTCAAAACCTATTTGCGTGAAGCGCAACTTGCCCACGAAAAAGGTGTGCCTGTAATGGTGTATGCTGTCGGTGCTGGGCCTTTGAAAGATCCTCAATCTCAGGATCTGGTTCGAACGGTTATCGAGCAAGCTTCGGTTGTTACGGTTCGGGACAAATTATCGATGCAGATACTGGAAGAGATCGGAGTTAATAGAGAGATCATTGTTACTGCAGATCCAGCTTTTCTTATGAAACCAGAAGAAGTACATATTGATTTTTTGCTCCAGGAAGGGATTCGAAAAGAAAGAAAATTGATCGGAATGTCAGTCCGAGAACCTGGAAAAGCTGCACCAGATATTAAAGAAGAGCATTACCAGGATGTTCTTGCTAATGCAGCAGATTATATCATAGACAGGTATAATGCACATATCATTTTTGTTCCTATGGAACGAAAAACCGCCTTTGATCTTCATCAGTCCCATGCTGTTATTGCCAGAATGCTCTATCCTCAATATGCCAGTATGCTTGAGGGGGATTATTCACCCGGACAGATAATGTCTATTATCAAAAATTTTGATTTTGTGGTAGGAATGAGACTTCATTTTCTATTCTTTGCCGCTTTACAAAACGTGCCATTTGTTCCTCTTCCCTATTCAAGTAAAGTACATGGATTTTTAGAGGAATTAAATTTCAGTACTCCTCCGTTTGAAGACCTTACACCCGGAAGACTGATATCTTATATTGATAAAGCCTGGGATATGAAATCAGAAATTGTCAACCGTACAAGTGATTTTTTACCGGCTTTGAAAAAACGGGCACACCAGAATAACACTCTTCTATTGGAATTATTACGTATCGTATATGCCAGACGCGGCAAGAGTCCCGATTCGCTACCCAGAACAAAATAATTATCTCATGGCAGTTTCTATGACCAGTTTTTTTATGATTATTGGTGGAGCACAACTGAAAACGATCTGTCAAGTGCTTACAGATTTTATACAGGATTTAATCATAGCAATCTAGGCAGCAGCATCTATTATAAACAGTATGGGTTTTCAGTGCGTTTGGTTATGGACTGAATTTCAGCTCTATCATCCTTATGCAACGGTATCGAGCCGAAAGTACAGAAAAACAAATACAAAACTGCAGTCAGTAGTGTCTGGTTAATTTAACAAAAGAATACTGCATTTAGTGTTTTTTAAACGCGAAGCGTTTACCCTTTGTGTTCTTTGTGGTCTTTGGTTTAAAATTCTGATTCTGGTGTAGCAGCAACAGATTGATTAGATAAAATAACTGCCTAAAAGTATTTGGAAAGATTTTTGAAGTGATTGGAGTCAATCATTATCAACATTATCAATATTCAAATACTACTATAATGAGCCTTTTTAATTGATTTGTTATTAACTTGATAATTTTAACCCGGACACCACTGAACTTGCAGTATGTAATCCGGCCCGAAATAATACATTCAGGCCGGAATCAATTTTACAGGTAGGACTATGGTTGAACTGAAAGTGTCGCGCTGTATTCCTCGACTGCCAACCCATCTTCTGAAGTTACTGTTGATTGAAAACTCCATGCTTTTGCGGTTGTCGGCGATTCAGAATAAGCCTCCACTTCTTGCGAATTAGTAAATTTAAATATGGCTTCATCGATTTTGATATTTGGTCCTATTTTACCTGAATCCGGTAACCAGGATTCCGTGGCACAATCGTAACGCTGACTTTGGGCCTTTGGCCAGTTTTTGTCGGTGTGGATTGCAAAATGTGGGTTCGCATTGACAGACAAATGATAGCGACGGTCCGTGGAAAGATCTGTGCTGTCCCATGGAGTCAATGTCACAGAGACACTTAGATTGTAACTTTCAAGAGCTGTGCTTCCGCTTCCTTTGTATGTAGATATAAGCGGCAGCTCATTTTTGCAGTTTTTTGAATAAGCCTCGATACTTGTCGAAATTGAAACTGGTCCGTCTTTACTACCGCTGAAAAGATAGCAGTTATTAAGTTCTGAACATGTGACTGCATTTTCATGAGATTCTTTGATATAATATAGTTTGGATGTAGAAAAATTCATTTTTAGATTAGCGCTGATACTGGTAGTGTATACGGTAATCGAACTGTCAGGTTCTTCAGTCCTGGTGGTTATTTTTTTAGTGAGTTCAAATTTCCCGATCCAGTTAGCTTCGTAGTCTATCATGAGATACTGAGTTTCCACGTCTTTAGCTTTCAGGACATGTTTGCTGTAAGTAACATTCTCGCCACTTGTATTTTTAACAGTTGGTACAAAAACAATGATATTAGTCCCGGTGTACAAATTAAGCTCAGCAGTAAAGGTTGAATCTCCGCTTAGTGTAGCATGAACCTGTTGATTTTGAGTCCCACATGAGTAAGATATCAGAATGTCTGATATTGGAGCTGTTTTCCTGACCGGATTATCGATTGTTCCTTTTAACAATATTTTCTGAGTGGATACAGAATCCACTTTAGCATGAGAAGTGATATTGAGTGTAATGGTATCGCGATTTTCATAATATCCGAGGTTTCCAGTTGTCAGACTTTTAATTGGAGACCAACCGCCTTTAGACAGTACATTCTCTTCCAAAAGCACACGTCCATCATTAGTATCTGAAACTGTAAATGAATATATTCCCCTGTTGTATCGCATGTTAAATAATTTATATCCGGTTCCGTCGAATAAACTTTTTGTCTTCTGGCCATCCTTGAAATCCTTAACCCGAAAGTTTAGCATCTTAGCTCCACCAATCTTTAATTGGGGATCTTGATAGGGGTTATTCAGAACTGATCCATCAGGTGAATTCACCACACCACCATCAGGCTTGAGACCATAAACAAATAAAATCGTTGTCCCTGTTGTTGCTGAATACAGAATAAGATTCAGATAAGGAATATTAGCTGCAGTACTGGCGATCTTTAATGAGGTTGTTTTGCCCTGCGCATCTTGAGTTCGTTCTGCCCAATACTGTACTTTATCGTTTGGATTGATGTAAGTAACGCAATTTACTCCATCTGCAAAACATAAATCGGCCATAAGTTCAGCTGTACTTGGTTCACCAATACTGACCGATCCTACAAACAGAGGTCCACCATAGGTCTGAGTTCCAACTACGTAAGTAGTCTCAGGAATTGATGAGAATACAGTCCAATAGATACCTGTGGGTATTTTTGATGGATTGGAGGTGCAGATTGGTTGATAATAATAGTTCACAGTGAAATTACCAGTTCCGTCCGGCGAAACATCTGTGTTTTGAGAGCTCTGTTGAATTTTTGGTAGCACTTTAACCGGAGTATTAATGACTTTGGAGCCAATTAATACCAGTTTATTTAAAGAGGATACTTTATATAGTGAGAGTGTTGTGCCGCTATGGATACCTGTATCAGAAATTTGAGTTACCCAATGTACGCCTGTGTATGGCATTAAAGCTGAATTTGTTTTGGTTGATGGGACAAATATAAGTTCGGCATTTTTTCCATCTATCGTTGCTGATAGTCCGAATGATGCCACTTTTTTCATTCCTGCAGGAACAAGTGAGGTTGCGGTATCACCTGAATTAAGTGCTATTCTAAGTTCGCTGGTGGAAGCTATCGGGATGTAGTTTTTATCGGTATCGAGTTGTAAAATGGTTGTACCTGAATCGATTATGATCGTATCCTGAGAAAGACCACCAATTTTTATTGAAGATATCACACTGCTGTTATTATTTAAGACAATCTGTGCACCAACTACTGGTGTTACAGGCGGATTTTTGGTGGGAATTGATTCGAAACTGCAAAACAGAGAAAATGCAATAACTGCTATCTCTATGACTGATAATAACTTGGAAACTTTCATCCAGATACTCCTATACAGTTGATTATTGTTGAGAGGTGATAATATATGTTTTATAAGTATTGATGTCTAATAGAATTTTTACCAGTTATTTTAATACCATTATCTTATTTTTTGTTTATTTTCAGGTAATTTTTATACATTTAATGAGGATTTTGCAGTCGATAATTTTCATCAATCAATTTTTTAAAAAAACAGCAATATTATTTGCTACATAAAATATCAGATGAGCGTATCTTAGCAGAATTATGCAAACAGAAAGGTGTTAAGCATGGAAAGGGCGTACAGGTCCGTAACCGACATGCTTAAAGGACTTGAGGTTGAAAAACAATTTGTAGAACAAGTCCGTGAAGAGATTGAAGATCGAAATTTAATTAGGCTACTAATTGCGCTTAGGTGTAAAGCAGGTATTACACAAAAGCAATTATCTGAAAAGATGCATTGTGGACAAAGTCGAATTTCTAAGTTTGAAAACTCCAAAGATAGAAGTTTAAACTTAGGAGAAATATTAGATTATGCAGGTGCCCTTGGTTTAAATCTTGAAATCGGACTTTTGCCAGAAATGACAATCGCAGAAAAGATTAAAATGCACGCACTTCAAGTAAAGGGTTTACTTGAAAAACTTTGTAAGTTATCAAAAGATGACAAAGAGATTACAAATGACGTTCTGCAATTTCATGCAGAAACATTTTCTAATTTTGTGCAATTAGTTATAAATTCAGCAAAAAAACTAACAGACCATAAGAAGTCTTCTGGTAATTTGAGTATATCTACAAGTATAGATCTCGCAGAGAACATTGCAAATAAAGAAGTATGTACATAAAATTGTTTGCCGGTCAGAAAGCAAATCACAACCGGAAAACCATATTTAGCGATTATTTTTTTTTGATCTCTGCGAGTCTTTGTGATCTTTGTGTTGAAATCCGATTCGCTGTTTTCAACAGCTACAATCAGGTAATCCTGCAACTAAAATTCTAAGGAACTGATTTGATCATTCCAACTCTTTGAACACCACCATAAAACTTTCTTCATACAGTGATCACGCAAATCGGGAACATAAAAAGTGCCATTTGAAGGGCCAGATGAATTATAAAAACCTAAACCATGACCGCCATAGTTAGAATGCTCGTAAATCAAAACTAATCCAATGCCTTGAAATGTCAGTGATGATATTTGATTATCCCAATTATATGCAGAAAAGGATGGAATACTTTGGGTAACCAGAAAAACGTCGCCGGCATATTGTGGATGTGGGTAAACTCTAACATTGTAAGCAACAGATCTCTTTGGAAGAGATGATCTACTTTTAAATGAAGAATTAATATTATTCCTGCTCGTATCAATCCAAAAAGTATCAGTCCCAATAAAATTAATACACACTGAATTAGGAAATTCAAGCACCTTTTGTACAATGTCTGCATTCTCGCTTTGGTTCGGAACTAAATCGCCATTCTCATCTTCTTCAAAGTCCACCTTAAGTACATTATTACTGTAGATATAATATTGGGTTTTCGCAACATTGTGAGAGTCGGATGATGGATTTCCAATCGATGAATTATCAGTTTGACTACATAGTATCAACAAAGAAGTACAAATAACAAAGATGTTTGTAATTTTACTCACGTTTTCCTCCGATTTGTGTGTGTGATAACTACCATTTTTATAAATTCTAAGTACTGAAGAATCCTATATGTCGGAAAATTATTTGTAATATAATTATTTAATCTTTTCACTATTTAAATTTTTTATATAATTCTCAGCTCTGAACAGTGAAATGAATTAAAAACCCATATATGCTGTTAACAATTCGCAGATGGCTTTCAGGTGAGGATATGTAGTTGTTTTGGAGACAATACAGGGCTTTTAATCATTAGATGGCCCTAAGTTTACAGATAATGTCAGCAGTTCAGTTGTCAGCGACTGTTATACCTAAAGGCAGAGTCAGGGCAACAGATCTTTTGGGTGGGTTTAATGGGATGGAAAGGTTGGTTGGTGGACTGATTGGGGATAATAGTGGGAAAATGCAAAATTGCTATTCATTAGCAGATTGTCATTCTGAGCATAAAGATTCTGTCACCAGATCTAATAGTGATGTGTTGGTGGATTAGTTGGCAAGAATTATTTGGGCAGTATTATTGATTGTTATGCAAAAGGAAAAATAACATGTAAATGCAGCAATTCTGGAGGTCTGGGCAGGGTTTAATCAGGATATTGTTCCAACTGTTATGCTTCAGGGGAGGTTGTCGCAGAAGGAAGAGCAAGCAGTGCCGGTGGGTTAATTGGTATGAACACACAGGCATATAATAAACCTGGTACAGACTTTATCACCTTGAGCTATGCAACCGAGAATGTATCTGCAAATGGCACATTAGCTGCAACTGGTGGTTTGGAGGGTACAATGATGGCCCGTTCCGGTGGAACGATCAGAGATGTTTTTTGCACCGGTAATGTGAGTGTATCCGGAGAGTCGGTAGTGGCAGGGGGTTTTATTGGATATTGCTCCGGAGTGATTGAGAACTGTTATTCTGTGGGATCAGTCAGTTTGACAGGAAATAGCCCCTCTGTGGGCGGATTTGCAGGTAAAAATACCAACTCATTTCTGAACTGTTATTATTTAAAGAGTGATCGGATTAATGCTGGATTTGCAGCCATAGGGACCGATAATAATACTGAAGCACCTCAGTCGGGTAATATTAGTGGCAAGGCTGATGGTGAATTGAAAATTAAAGGTACTTTTGAAGGGTGGAATTTCGATTCTGTCTGGACAATAAAGGAAAATGTTTCTTATCCTGCACTGAAAAACGGCTTAATTGTTGTTGTCAAACCATCAAGAAGAGAATCGGATCATAAGCAAAGAATTCTTCTCAGGATTGGTAATGGTACACTTTTGTACAGTATCCCTGAAGAGGAGCAGAATACCGAACTGATTCTCTTTAACAGTAAAGGCCAGATGGTCAGTAAATATTCAAAACTGCAAGGTTCTGGAGCTCTCAGAGTACAGGGGATGGTTTCAGGGGTTTATTTTGCCCCAAATAAAAAGCCGTCAGGGGAGTGGGCGTTTTTACAGGGTGAATTTCCCGGAGTAAGATTGAGGTGTGATCATTCGGGTTAGGCTGAAGTGGCAACGAGAAATATATTCTACCAGACGCTGCATCCCTTCTTTATCTTCGGCTTCAATTAACACCAAGCTATCTATACTAAGCCCAGAGAACACCAGATAAGGTATTATGGTTTTTTTTCGAATTACGATCATTTATAAATCCTGAAAAAAAAATTACTGTCTTCTCCAGTTCAAACCAGATACCGGCCATTGTTCTGTGTTCGTATAATTTACTTTTAATATACCGGTACTTCAAGGCAGGCAGATAATTTGACATGGGGCTATTTCCATTTTAAAGCCTTTAGCTTCGTGCCTGACCACCTCCGGTTCCCCTGCGGCTTGTCCGTCACGAACGCTTCCCCACGCTCCGCAACCTGAGCTCATTGACCTCGGGAAAGACGGAAGCCAATGCCGCCGTCACCGCGAAGGCCGGGCCCGACGTAGCTACGGAATGCCGAGCGGCAGTACCAGGCGTAATTGAACCAGGAACCGCCACGCATAACACGGCCGACGCCATTTTCAGGGCCTTGTGGATCAGTTACTGGTTTTTCAGTGTAATCACCATACCAGTCATTGCACCATTCCCACACATTGCCATGCATCCCGTACAATCCCCAGGCATTCGGGGACATTGATTTTACTTTCACTGTTTCCTGCCGGTACAGTCCTTTTTTCCCATCAGCATACGGGTAGTTTCCGTTATAATTTACCTGTTCCGGTGTTATGTTTTCACTGAATGAGAACGGTGTTGTTGTACCTGCACGGCATGCATATTCCCACTGCGCCTCGGTTGGCAAGCGTAAACCTATACCGGAAAGTTCCGGTATAGAGTTGATCCTTTGCAGAAATTCCCGGCAATCATCCCAGCTCACCGTTTCCACCGGCCGTTGTGCTCCTTTAAAATTACTCGGATTACTCCCCATCACTGCTTCCCACAGTTCCTGTGTACAGACTGTGTCGGCAAGCCAATAGCCTTGTGTCAACATAACATTATGTGGTATTTCATCATTTTCTCGCTTCGGCTCATTCTCCGGTGACCCCATGGTGAAACGTCCCTGACAGATCCACCGCATCCGCTGCTTGACTTTTTTATCCCGTTTTTCACCATATCTTACGGTGAATTCAACCCAGATACCTTTCTGGTCCTCACCCCAGGCACTGCACCAACGGAAAGGAATTTCCGGAGGAAGGTTATAATACACTTCAAATGATGATTTGTTCATGAGTCTAATCGTCCTACATCAGAAAGGCCAGAAACTTGAAGAGCCGTTACTGACAAATTCCTTGTCAATGGAAACGATCTTGTGTGAAGAGATAAATTGATTAAGTTCATCCTGAAACTGATCGGAATTCAATGCCGGTATATTTATGATGGTAATCTTCACTTTTTCCTCTTCTTAAAAATTCCGGAAACCCCTTTTTTCTTCTTTTCCGGGGACGTAGCATCGTGCCAGACCGCCTTCGGTCCCCTCCGGCTGCCCGTCACGAGCGCTTCCACCTGCTCCGCAACCTGAGCTCTTTGACCTCGGGAAAGGCGGAAGCCAATGTAGTCGAAGCGATCGCTGGGCTCGTAGTAGTCACGGCAGGCCGAGCGGCAGTGCCTGGCGTCATCGAACCAGGAACCGCCACGCAAAACACGGAGGACACCATTTTCAGGGCCTTGTGGATCAGTTATTGGTTTTTTAGTATAATCACCATACCAGTCATTGCACCATTCCCACACATTGCCATGCATTCCGTACAATCCCCATGCATTCGGGGGCAGTGATTTTACTTTCACTGTTTCCTGTCGGTACAGTCCATTTTCCCCATCAACATACGGATAGTTTCCATCGTAATTCACCTGTACTGTTGTTATATTTTCACCAAATGAAAATGGTGTTATTGTACCTGCACGGCAGGCATATTCCCACTGAGCCTCGGTTGGCAAGCGTAAACCTATACCGGAAAGTTCCGGTATAGAGTTGATCCTTTGCAGAAATTCCCGGCAATCATCCCAGCTCACCGTTTCCACCGGTCGTTGTGCCCCTATAAAATTACTCGGATTACTCCCCATCACCACTTCCCACAGTTCCTGTGTACAGGCTGTATCGGCAAGCCAGTATCCTTGTGTCAACATAACATTATGTGGTATTTCTTCATTTTCTCGCTTCGGCTCATTCTCTGGTGCCCCCATGGTGAAGCGTCCCGGTTTTATGCATCGCATCCGCTGTACTGCATCTTTGTATGCAAAATCAAGCCATATACCGTATTCATCCTGTCCATATTCCTTGTGCCATCTGTACTTCAGTATCTCAGGAATCTGAATCTCGAGAGCTTCCGGTCGTTGTGCCTGACCGCCTTCGGTCCCCTCTGCTTGTCCGTCACAAACGACCTCCTGCTCCACCTGCTCCTGACCTCGGGAAAGGCGGAAGCCAATGGTGTCGTTGCGAGAGCCCTGCTCGCGGTAGTAACGGGACGCCGAGCGGCAGCTCCTGGCGCTATTGAACCAGGAACCGCTACGCAAAACACGGTAGTCGCCATATTCCGGACCTTGGGGATCAGTCTGCTGTGTATCGGGATATTCTTTCTCGTACCAGTCCTCGCACCACTCCCACACATTGCCGATCATATCGAAAAGCCCCCACCTGTTGGGCTGTTTCTGTGTCACCGGGTGAGTTCCAGCTTTTATATGATTGTACTGTTTTTCTTTCCAGTCAAATGTATAGTAACCGTTCTCCAATTCGAAATCGACACCACTATTGCCTCCATACCAAGCAATAGTGTCAAGAACCGGTGCGTTTCTACCACCAAGAATCTTCATATCGCCTGCATAGGTTGCCGCCGTGCTCCCGGCACGGCAGGCATGCTCCCACTCCGCTTCGGTCGGAAGACGAAGTAAAAGGTGTGGTATCATCTCATTAATTTTTGTAATGAACTCTTTACAATCCTTCCAGCTCACCATTTCCACCGGTCTCTTGGGACTTTTATATTCACTGGGATTATTCCCCATCACTGCTTCCCACAATGCCTGGGTTACCGGGGTATCAAAAAGCCAGTAACCATTGGTTAGAATAACTTCATGCTGTTTTTCATTACCGTACCGTCCCTTTTCGCCTTCCGGAGATCCCATTAAAAAGTGTCCGGGATTTATCCACCGCATCCGCTGTCGCACGTTTTTCACTTCGATATCAACGTACAATCCATATTCATCCCGGCCGATCTCTTCGGCCCATTCCGGTTTAATTATTTTTCCAAAATCAACTTTTTCCTTATCAGTCTCGATACGAAAGTTCCGTGTATATGGAAAAACGGTCTTTTTTTCATTGCTTACTGTTCCAAAGAAACCGGTTGTTGACCTGTTTGGATCAACAATGTTGATGTTCGGACGGGTTGCAGATAATATGCAGACAGGACTTCCGTGGAACTCTTCTGAATTACTTGCCTCTCCAATCTCGATATCTGTACCTGTCTGCCACACCTGCCAGAAACGCCTCTCTCCAGCAGACCCGAACATGGAATCATCGGACAAATCAACATTTCCCGGTGAAACCATCTGGTTTTTATCTCCATTGAAAGCTTTCCAGGTTCGATGTAACTGTCGTCCAAGTTTCTCATCATCCGGATTCCAGAGATTTGACATATACATTGTCCGGGTCTGGTACCCGTTCCAGTAATCAAGAATACCTCCGGCTGGTATAGTGCCAGTTCCGTCAATAGTTGACCGGACCAGAAATGTCATCTTTCGCATATATTCTCTGGCTTCAGGAATATCCTCACAAAAACAGTTCTGCTCCTCATGCTTGCGTCCCAAAATTTCTTCGGCCCAGATCTCCTTTGGCAGATGCAGCCGCCATTTCCGGATTGTTTTCATCACTTCGATGCGCACCCACTCTTTTTCCCTGTCGAATTCAGCGCGGAGCCGTTTTTGACTGGCAGGATCTATTGTCAATGCGACCGACGATCCACTCGAAAGTGCAGGATCGCTCCACACATCCGCCTCTGTTCCGCTGTCTGCCATGTCAACAGGAAGAAGACGCCGTATCGAGCGGAGGAGTCCCGGTTCCACCCGTACTGCCGGTGAAATAAGACCCAGTAATCGTCTTACTTTTTCACTACGATTAACAGATTTATCATCTTTATCATTGCATCTTAATTCTTCCCAGAGTACTGTTTTCCAATGGTGCATAATGGATGAGTCTATACGATAAAATGGTGCAGGGTTGAGTGCAAAGCATTTCACCACACATTTTTGCAGCAGCGAAGATAATTCACACCACTGATCCTTTAAATACCGGTCATCCGCAAGAGCTCCGCAATCCCCGAGAACCAGTACCGTGGCACCATGACATGAGCATAACATCTTATTTCGTTTACGGGTAATACCCATGGGAATCGGATATGGATTTCCATCATAAGTCCAATATTCATCAACATTGTTATCACCAATGCGTTGTCTGCAACGCTCTAAAACAATTTCCTGATCGTTCCAGAAGGGGGTCAATCGCCTGCTGCGGTCCACCACTACAGAGAGTTTTTTCGGCCACCGGTGAAACTTGATATGGGGAATCGTTTGCGGTATTTTTCCCCGTGAGAGACTCGTGACCAGTTTCTCTATATCAATAGTCCGGCTTGAAAACTCTTCCCTTAATAATTTGGCAACACGCCGTTCGAGACGCGGCCAGGGTGAAAGCGGAGGACTTTCCGGTACACGTTCTCCGTTTTTACCAAGGGTGCGGTTTTTAAGTTCATCCTCAGTAAAATCAGTGTGCATGCTTACAGGTTTTTCCTGTTTTGCAGACTCTTGTCGCGGTGTATACTTTTTTGCAATCAGGAATGACAGAGGTATTCGTTGTTCACGAAACTGTATATCTGTTGTTGAGTCATGCAATTCTGAGGGAGAATCCGCTGTTTCAGTGCGTATCGATCCATGTGCATCATTGTCCGGTATGATCTTTTCCTGATAATAACCGGTCATCCCTGCGATTGCATCAAGCAGATCTTCACCAAGCTCATCCAGCAATTTTACAATATCAGCACGACTGCAGAGATTCATCAGGTAAGCGCCTCGGGATGTTTTTTCAAGACGAATTTTTTAATTTTTCTTAAAATCGCCATCTGTTCTCCGGTATCGGATATCATGTTTTTCACCGCACGTACCAGATCCAGGTATTCTGCAACTCCCGGTGCACAAAGGTTTTTAGCTTTCCAGAATATGCGGTCTTCCTGAAGTTGCACTGCAGCTTCTCTCAATACTATCTCATCAATATCCCCATCAAAATGAGCTTTTCCCCTGGCGACCAGAAAATCGATCAATGTATCTTCATCCACTTTTAATAGTAAAACAAGGCAGCGACGCAGGAAAGCATCGGGAAGCGACCGCTCCTCATTGGTGGTTATCACCACCAGTAACGGCCGATCGTTTTTAAAGATGGGTTTGTCAAACGCCGGGGGCCGGAACCGTCCATTTCCAAATGCCTCAAGTAGTCCATTGGGAAGATCGGTATCTGCTTTGTCGATTTCATCGATAAGCAGAACACATCCTTTATTGTAATCTCCGCCATCCGGTTGAGGTGGTGATTCTGTACGAACAATGGTCGCCTGTTTCTGTGCCAACTCCCAGTTAAATGCCCACCAGAGTGGTCCGGGATGTATGAATTGTTTTTCATCGAGTATTGCCCGGACAGCAGCAACATGGTCTTTTTCTTCATTTTTCAGGCTGAGTGCCATTACCTGAGCCTCTCCTAGCCTGGTGATGGAATCTGCCCTGTAGAGGAGATCACTTGCCACACTTGATGAATCGATCGATTCGTGAACATACGCCCATCCCAGTTCCTTTGCAACCGCACGGGCAAGCTGGGTCTTTCCGGTACCGGGTTCTCCCCGCACCAGAAGCGGACGGTTTGCGGCCAATGCTGCATTTACTGCATTAATAGAGTCTTCATTAAATAAATGTACCTGACGGGGGATGTTTCCGGTAGCGGGTAATTCCACTGCTTCGCCCGCCTTGATAGTAAAATAAATCATTTGGTAACAACTCCTTTTTCCTTTCGGCTCACAAAGAAATCCTTCAATGGTCTGCAGATTTTGCGCTCTGCTATTAGGGATTCATCAGAATCTGACAAGGAAATAAATAACATTCGTGGATATAACTTCCTGAGTTCTTCGATATTTGATAGTACCCTGTTTCGTGCTGGTGAATCTTCTGGTGGTAATTGATAAATAAAATAATGCCGGTAGAAACTGTCATTTACTTTGTTTGAAATATGTTCGAGGTTTGAAATATATTCAAGCTGGTCATTTACAAGTGTACGTTTCGCAGGAACACTCCGGTAGCGATCTTCCTTGACAATAAATTTCATAAACATATGTTCTTCAAACGCGTTCTGTTTTGAATATTCATTATCTAAACCAAATCCCGTCTCCGGGGGAGTTTCTATTAATGGTACTCCAACAGGATACGAATCTCCGGTTATTGGTTTTATGTATGAAGCAGATCTGTTGTCCACTCCAGCCATGATAATTTCTGCAATTGTTCTTGTTGCAACAGGTATTGAGTGAATGATTCCCTGTTCAACACCCAGACGAGTGGACTCGACACAGCCAGGATCATAAATAACAGGCAGCAACAAATTAAGCAGTTTCTCGATATCTGCAGCAGTCTGGTCATCTTTTATTTGATTACATAAATAAAGCACCATTTTTAAAAAGACATCGATATCGAGAACAAAAAGTTTCTCCACAGTATCATGTGGTGTACTGTATTGTCTCAATGCAGGCTCTGTTTGGAAAAGCTCCATCAATTTATTGTTGCTTTTTAAAATCTCCAGCACTTTTTCTTTGAGTGATTTCAAGCGTTCTTCTCTTCCGGTTACCCCAAGGATCCGTTTGAAATCCTCGTCTTCAAGCATTTTGCGGATCGAAACACCATATAAGCGCTCTTCGAAATTTTCCTTCTCCATAGTTATAATACCAACCAGACGTTCTCCTATCAGTATCGGTGAACCTGATATCCCTCTCCAGAGTCCGGGTATAGATGGAGGTGCACTAACATCCAGTTCCATATTTCCACTGACGGCCCCTCCTGCATGATAAAAATCTCCTTTCAATCCAACGGTATCCCGTTTGCCCGCTATATCTCCGGAAGCAATCTTTCCCGCAGCAGGAAAACCAGCTCCTTCCCATGTAACATTTGAGAGCGGAAGGTTTGAAGAATAAATACATGATTGAATGTTCATGTCCTTATTGATTTCAAGAAGAACGGCATCACAATTTTCTTTGCCACGCCAGACCACCCTCGCTTCACGCCATTCAAGGTTATTATTTGTATCATCAACAAATTTAAGTATGATTCTTATTTTGGGATCAGATGGAATACCATGTGCAGTAGTTAAAACATGTTGTTTACTTAATGGAACTCCGGTACTGATAGCATAGCCATTTTTTACCGGTACGGCGATCAACGCCAGCCAATTTTTAAAAGACATACCACAATCCTCCTGAAGCAGGTTCACGCAGGTGACAATTCTTCAAGGGTATCTACATCATTAAGTAGTATCTCTTTTCCGTCTTTTGCTTTCGGTTTCAACTTCAATTTCACCTTCTGCTTCACCTCATTACTCATTTTTCCTTCGGCACCTGCCTCAATCAACCAGAACTTTATTTTTGCATCACCTTTAGCTCCACGACTCACACCACAGGTGAGTTCCAATTCAAGTTCCTGAATCTCAAACCGTAGTTTCTCGTTTTCACCATCTTCCATGGCGGTTTGCAGCTGTTCACGCAGGTTTGCGATTGCATCGGAAAGGGGAATTTTGTCTTTATCAGTCATAGATTTCCTCCTGAAAAATTGAATTGGCAGGTTTATATTAATAAAGGTACCCTACAAATGAATTACAGCATATCAGATACAACCTTTTCTTTCGGCGCGTTTTTAATAAATATCCACTAATTTAAATTCTGCATTGATACTGCTTCCAAAAAAGTGATGTTCTTTACAGTGCAAGTAACCCCCAGAGCGTTCCCTTTCCGATAGCTGGCGATCAGGAACACACTGCTGGTAACCCACGTAATTATGTGGTTTTCAAGTCACTTGATTTTCTGGCTGCCGTTACTACAGTCCAATCGAATGTACGTTTGATCCCGGACCGTCTGGTAGCAACAGTGTTGAACCAATCGATTCCGACAAGTTTCTGCGCTTATTGCGAAGTGCCACCTGGAATCAATTCCGCACCCAAAGCCGCCGTTTTCTTGACAGCCTTTTTTACATCAGCAAAAGTGGAAGCAGGGTGTTTATTGCCTTAACCAAACAATTGCGTCCGGTTAAAACAATTTGATACTGCCATTCTCAAAAAATGGTGCCTTTTTCTCCGGAAAAATTCATTTAAAATAGCTTGTAGCCAACCAATGCAAGCACTGCTTTAAATACATACGTTAAAAAGTCAAATTGCCTGTCAGCATTGAATTCTCAAATGCTAACCACTGTGAGTTGATACTGTTTTCCAAATTTCATCCTATTATGCATTTTCAATTCATGTCTATTATCATAAATATCGAATTTAAGCATAAAATCAGATGCAATAATCGATTTTTTATCTGTGTGTAATGATAACTGTTTTCCAGCTGGAAAACAGTTTGTGCAATTCATTGTTGTTTTACAACTTCTTTTAAACTAAATTTGATAATAGATGTTTGTAAATATAACGGTTATATTCCTGACAAACAATTATGTGGATTCCAGACTGTTGTAAGTGAAAAACCAGGAGCAGTGAGGAGTTCAGGCGTTTTTGAAAAAAACTTACAGATCGGATTATATTATGAAAAAGAAAAAATTGTCTTTATTACGATCTTTATCTCTGAGTCTGGTTGTGTACCTGAGTATGCTTTCAGTCATGTGTAATACTACCGGGCCGGATGAAGGGTCGCAGGGAAAGGTTATGGCGGAGGAAACAAACGATGATAATACTAACGAAGTGATTAAAGAATCTAAAGACTCACACCCGCAAGATACCGCTGGCCTTAAGGTGAATTCCGGAAATGAGGATGCAAAGAATAACGGGGATGCAACAACTTATACAACAACGAAAATCAGTATCGGGTATGCGAATCTTAATGTCGGAGATGGTTTTTCAGGTATTGAAATAATGGAAGGTGCAATAATAACCACTTCAATCAGTGCCAAAGTGAGAACGGTTACACGCGAGCAGCTTATTTCATTTATTGATTCTAATACCGACCTTTTTTCCAGTGAAGAGCTTGCACTTCTGAAAGCTCATCGTGGTGTGAAGCAACCGGGATATGAAGCTGAATTATTGCTGGCTATTTCTGGTCTGAAAGCTGCCGATGACACGAGTAATATTTCAGCGCACAATAACACAGACATAGCTGCATTAAATGAATTGAAAGAATCGCCCAGGTGCAAAGCACTACATCAGATTGTTGGGAAAGATTATCTGCTCACAGGTAAAGTAACTGCTGTCGGTTTAAGTATGATTCCCGTTATACCGGCATATTTTGTACCTATATTTAAAGTTACATTCTCTGAT
>DATAMG010000081.1:0-10350 GCA_036260705.1 Chitinispirillaceae bacterium
GAGATAAAGGTAATCGACTTTGGTATAGCTGCAGAATTAATAAATGAAAGACATTTTAATTCTGATTTATTTGAGGGGACTTGCTTATATATTGCTCCGGAGCAGACTGGAAAGATCAACAGACGAGTAGATTTCAGATCTGATCTGTATTCAACCGGAGTCACTTTATACGAAATATTCACTGGAAAACCACCATTTGACGGTGATGAGTTGGAAGTTATTCACAGTCATATTGCTAAAATACCGTTAGAACCCAAAAACGTTTGTAATGAAATTCCGTCCACGATTTCAGATATAATAATGAAATTATTATCAAAAAATGCTGAAGACAGATATCAAACAGCTTCGGGTTTGAAATATGATCTGGAATATTGCCTGGAAAATTTTTATTCCAGAGAAAGGATTTTGAATTTTCAGATTGCCCAAAAAGATCTATCCAATAGTTTTGAGATTCCACAGAAGCTTTATGGAAGAGAAGAAGATATAGGCAAATTAAAGGATTTATTAAAAAGTACTGATGAAAACAGTCTAAGAATGCTGCTTATTTCAGGCTACTCAGGCATTGGAAAAACCACTATAATACAGGAGATAAGTCAGGAAGTCATTTGTAAAGGTGGTCAGAGGTGAGGAGTGAATGATTTGAAATCCCAAATCATTCCTTCAGTTCCCAGTATCTGCTCGCCCGGCTGATATCTCTGATATTAATGACCTCGTTGCCAGTAGTGGAAAGTATGAGATTGCACAGCGGATTCCAGTTTAAATCGGTATCAATCATTTCCCATCTTCGGGAAATATCTGTGATATCCCGGATATTCACCGTCTTATCTCCATTTATATCACCCCGTAGACGAGTATTGTAGATAAGTAGCTTGTTAGCATTTCTAAGGATCAACCCCGGCATACCGGAAGTATTTCTGATCATGAAAATCCCTGAAGAATCGGCGGTATACTTCTTACCTGCGCAGTTAAGATCTTCAGCTGAGCCAAGTTTATCCCACAGGCTATTAATTTTAAAAATACGCAGAAATCCATTCTGACGAATTATAAACTCTTCAGCTGCATCACCATCGATATCTACCAGAACAAAAGGCCCCTGCATTGAATTCAAAGGTGCACCTGAAGAATCCAAACACTGAGTCGGTGATCCAAATACAGGAATTGAATCGCTGCCTGTATTAAGATATACAAACAATCCTTTAGTTTCACAATGAACCAGCAGATCTTTTTTGAAATCCTTATTGATATCAAAAACCACCGGGTAACTGCTGGTATTGGGAAGTTTAAGAATAGTATCAACCAATTGTTTTTTGATATTAACAATATTAATGTTACCAAAGCGATCAGAATAGAGACAATCATATTTACGGTCATTATTCCAGTCTACAAACAGATGATAAAACGGGTTAACAATATTAACTGAACCGGTTACTGGTGTTTTACTGGCTCTGAAGCTCAAAGAAGCGGTATCGGTACCCAGATAAGCAGTCATTCCTTTCTCATTGAGACTGGAAATATCAAGAACTCCATCTCCATTAAGATCATTCAAAGAAAAAGATCCGCTGAAAGTCGATCCATCACTCTGAACCATCAAAGTTTCAGCAGGTGTCAACATAAGGGGAATTGATGTTTTCAGAGTACGAGAAGTGGTTATAACAGAATCGGCCATAACACGACATGAGAAACGCTGAGGACGGTATCCCTCCAGCTGCATCTGAAAGCTGTAAGTACCAGGTATGGTGGTGAAAATAACGGAATCGCTCCCAAGATATTCACCACTGTAGCTTCCCGAAGGCATGACATAAATCCTTGCACCTGAAGGATAACCGCTGATTTTAACTGAACCGTTTTTTCCTATATTGATGCGCATCTCTGTACTGTCTGTCAAAAGCCCATCGGTAACATAAAATTTTACAGGAAAGGACCCTGAACTGTAATTTACATACCAGCTGAAAAACCCTGTGTTGTTATCGCTTGTCTCAAATGCATATCCGGGCAGATCACAGGAAACAGAAAAAATCAAAGTTGAATTTTTATTATCAGGATCATAGGCTTCGATTTGAAATTTTACGAACTCTCCAGGCATGGTATTAATGTCCGGGATTTTGTATAAAACAGGAGCACAGTTTACATCATTTACGGTAGCCGTTATAACAAGAGTATCTGCAAACTGACCATCAGTTGCAATCGCAGTAAAAGCGATCTTTCCGGAAATATCGCAATCAGGAGTCCAGGTAATAGTACCGGTGCCATCGTTATTGTCCCTGAAAGTGGCATCCTGTGGTTTTGACCCAAGTAAGAGTTGCGGAATGGTACCATCGGGATCTGTAGCCTTGATCTGAAGTTCCATTCTTTGATTCTGATTGATTACAATCTCAGGTTGCGGATCAAAAACCGGTCCGCTCACATTATCATCAGTAACTCGGATTGTTACAGTTTTGCTTACAAATGAAGTGGAATCAACCTGATCGAAAGCTGTTACAGTAACAACAAACACTCCGGTATCCATTGGCAGCCATTTAAATATCCCGTTTCCTTCATCTGCTTCAAAAGATGATCCTGCAGGAAGTCCTGTTGCTTTTAATACAGGCGGTGTGCCATCCAGATCTTCCGCTCTGGCATATATAATCAGCGGGAGTTTGAAAGCACAGGTAGTATCGGTTGTGGAAAGAATCAAAGTCGGCGGCCAGGCATTAGTATCCTTTACCTCGATTATGATGGTGTCCTTGATAGTTGTGATTTCGTCATTAGCTTCGAAAATCACTATATAATATCCATTATCATCGGCATCCGGTGTCCAGATTAAAGAGGCGGTTCCATTGCGATTATCTGTAAATACTGCTCCCTGAGGCGGATTCTTAATTCTGATATCAGGTACAGTTCCATCACAATCATATACTCTTATTATGGCACTGAATTGCTGCATCTCACGTGCCACATAATAACTGGTAGTGTCGAAAACCGGTTTAAAATTGACATCAACAATTGTGAGTTTAAAAATCTGCCGTACTGTATCGACTCTGTCAGTTGCGTAAAATAAGATATTGTAAACCCCGTTATCGCTACACCCCGGGCGGAATTCAATTGTTGCCGTACCGTTACGGTTATCGGTAAACAAGAATGGAAAAGGACAACTGTCAATGAATATTTCAGGAACAGTTCCATCTGAATCCGATGCCAGAACCTGAAGAGTAAGGCTTTGACCCTCGAGAATTGATGTATCGGCAGGAATGCTCATTACTGGAGCCCTGTTTCGAATTACTTTTACTGAGCGGGTAACTGAATCGCAATTGCCGCTGGTATCACATGCTTTCCAGGTAACCCTGGTGATACCTTCAAAAAACGAAGTATCCAGCGGTAAACCATCACTGCGGTAAGCACTTATGGTGACTGGAGAACAATTGTCACTGGCTGTGGCAGAATCCAAATACAAAACTGCAGATGAAATCGAGGCTTTTACAGCCACCACCGTATCCGATCCGCCTTTAATAAAAACCGGGGCAATGGAGTCCTTTATTATGACAGTCTGATTCTGGTTGAATACGTTGCCGTTACCATCATCATAACTCCAGACTATTGTGAAGGTCCCCTGATTATTTATAGTGAGGGAACTGGTAGTGGTACCGGCAATTCTTCCTTTGCAATTGTCGATTGCAAAAGGACTTTCAAGTTTTACACTGCAATCACTGCGTAATATGGGTAGTGTGGCAATTTCAGGAACCGGTTTTGTGGTATCATCAATAATTACTGTCTGAACCTGATTTGCAATGTTACCATTACCATCATCATAAACCCAGCGTATCAAATGAGTGCCCTGCGTGGAAAAGGTGAGTGAGTCTGAAGTTGTAGCAGTTATCATGCCTTTACAATTATCCAGGGCTTTGGGTGTGTCTGAAACAGTAACGCTGCATTCACCTTTTACAACCGGAAGAGACTCGGTTTCGGGTACCGGAGCGAGACTGTCAATGACTGTTACAATTACAGTGTCAGTGGCACTGCTGCCTTCATTATCAACAACAGTCAGAGTTATTTTATTTCTGCCTAAGGGAAGGGTTACCACCGGGGTTGCACCTGTCCAAGGTCCCCCCGGACCACTCCAGGTGTATTTTACAATAGCACCTCCATCCGGATCATTTGATCCGGTCCCGTCAAGAGTGACTGAAGCCTGGCAGGAAGTGTTTGCTTTAATACTTTGATCCGATCCTGCCTCAGCAATCGGAAGAAGATCATTTAAAGGGAAAGTCCAACTTGTTTCAGACCACCCGCCCCAGCTGATACCATCAAAAGCCTTTACCCGTGCGTAATAAGTCATACCACCTGTCAATGGGAATCCTGCATAAATCACACTTGAAGCAGATCCGTTTCCCACAGCAGGATCCCACATGTTTGAACCCATACCGTTGGCAGAGGTCCAGACTTCCACCTCATATTGTACCTGAGCATTACCTTCTCTGTCATTGTAAGTCCAGTTAATCTGAGGTGTGGATGAGTTCTGATTGGTAATTGTAACAGGATTAGTGGTGGGTGGCATATTAGTCGAAAGGCCAGTCCATCGGACTTCTACCCACCTTTTTCTCTGTTTGGATGATTCTGATGAATATGCTAATTTAACGTCATCTGAGGAATCAACTAAATTTAAAATATCAGTCGAAGTACGCAGGTCCGTGGCTGAAACCATTGTTCCTGTTGTAGTTCCTCTGTCCAAACCGACATAATCGATCCCTGCCCGGTTGTATATGTAATCCTGCCATATCCTTACCTTATATTCGCCATCAGGGTCAGGCAGCCATAGACTAAGATCAAATTTACGTGTAGAATCTGTGGATATGGAAATTGACCAACCATCACGTTGCACCCATTTGGTACCATCCCAGGTATAAAAGAAAAAAGTACCGGTTGGAATGTAATAACCTTTTGAAACGAATACGAAATCGCGTTTCATGGAATCATTTAAATCCGGTTTGTCAAATTCAAGAAAGATAATGTCGCTGGATGCCATATGCACATATTTATTATCACTTGAAGATATGCGTGTAAGAACATTTTCACCAATCGAACTGACTGCACTCTGCGGTGATAATGGTGTTACCGAAAGTTTCTTATGACTGGCGGTATCCAGTCCTGCATAATCGATTAAATTATATTTACCCCAATGACAGGAGACGGAAAGAAGACGGACCTTCTTACTGTATGTAAATAAGCCTTTTAAATCATAAGCACATACAGCGGATTCCACTCTGGGATAAAAGACATTACGTGTTACCCAATCACCATCTTCTACCTGAGTCTGGACAAGAATTCTGGGTTTGGCGAGTGTACCAGCACCTTCACCTGCCGAATCTATTAAAAATCCCTTTGCCCTCAATACAAATATTGCGGCACTGACACTATCAGAAAAATTAAAATCTAAATCGATATATTCATTATGATGTGCTGGAAAGCCATTACTGTCTTCAAATGCAATCATTGCTAAAACATCTTTATTATTCTGGTCGATAGCAGTCAAAGGCTTTGTTGGAATACCATAAGAAAAAATGTTACCGTTCTCATCGTGTGCTATTTTGACAGTGGGATCATGATCAACAACAATCAATTGTGCTAAATCAGTGTACGACTCTTCATCATCAGTCTCCGCGATCTGAAGCTTGTAAAAATTTCCCGAAGCTACAAGTGGCTTCTGCAATAAATAATAATCTTTATATTCTTTATTCTTACCGCGTGCCGTAGAATAAATATCGTTATCCTTCACATACGAACTACCATTCCATGTATAAATCCATGGACATGAAGCACCACTGGCAAAGGTGTTTTCGTAGCCCTCAAAGGTAAGGATCGTTTTTTCTGATGGAGCGTCAGTAAGGGTGATGGCTATATCATCAATATAAAATCCTGCATTGTTTACAGGTATTGTAGGCGGATAAAAAGTATTTGAACCATCGGTGTAGCATCTGAAGCGCAACCATACTTTGGATCCTGCATAACTGGTGATATCAAAGTAATATTCGTTCCACCCCCCCTGCATTGTGCAGAAAAAACCTCCCAGAGTCGACCATGTTACACTGTCTCTGGAGATCAGAAATTCACCACGATCATTCATGTAATCGATAGCAAGCCATCCAAAAAACCTAACTCGCATGACCTGATTGGAAGTAACAGTTGGTAAAGTCATAGAGGGAGAGGTAATTGATGTATTGCTGTTCATAGGAATATCACCATCAAGATTAGTTCCCCAGCATCTGAGTCCGGAATTAGCTGTAGCCGGACCAAGAGTAAACGAGGGTGATGGTGTACCCCATTGCCAGGAATCCGGAGTTCCTGATCTGACAAACCCTCCATCGGTAGTTTCAAAACCCTCAGAATAAAGAATAACCTGGGCCTGAAGGGTGAAAATGCAGAAAAGAAGAAAAAAGACGCATCTATAGCCATTTTTGAGAAAATGGTAAAGATGATAATTGGTTTCCAGAGAAAATAACTTTCCGGCTGAAGAACTCATTTTTTTTACCTCTAATTATATGATAACAATTTGAAAAAGCTTTTTTATATGAAAAGATGGCAGGACTGCCCACCTTGTGCATCAGTTACAGATAATTTAGTGATAATTTAGCAAAGAAATGATCAGTTATCAGTAAAATAATGCATTATTAAAAAATGGTCTGATTAATCGAATGCAACACCAGACTGAAGCACCAGCTGTTCCTTTGACAACAAAATAGCTGTTTTTTGCGGTACTATCAAGTTAAAATTGAGTTTAAAAACTGATTAACCCATTGAAAAATTAATATTTTCAACAAATCTACCCTCCCAAAGCCTGCTTTGGAAAGGTACCGTTTTGACTGTACCACCTCAATAGTCCAGATTTTTCCAAAAATGATGATATATTGTAAAGCTATCGGGTATGTAAAAGGTTGATTTTATTAACATAATTTGTGGTGCCTGAGATTACACTGATAACCAGAAAACCACTACTGATCGCCCTCAGATCATTACAGCTTGTATTATAAAGCATTTTTCCGCGAACATCAAATAGTTGTATATGCCCGGGCATCTGACATTGCTATGTACATTCACCAGCAGTGTATTTCTATGCAATAGAACAGCTATTATCTCTGATTTCTTTTTAAAAACCACTTCTGAAGCCGGCAATAAAGATTTTGGCGAATAAGAATGCCGTCTGAAACGCAGCTCTGTTAAATGGTCCACGCGATTCCAAGACCATAATGTGATTAGTATCACTAAGATCGTTCCAGGCATGATTTTCGGGAAAAGCTACCGACTGGTTAGCTGCCCACCCGCTCGAGTGGAACTGGAGGACAAAAGTCAAGACCAAAAAAAAATAACTTGTCCTCCACATACATGCTCCTCCAGGAAAAGACGACCATAGCAGGTCGTCCTTTATTACTGCACTGAGCAGAAACCGTTACAAGTACATCAGTCTGATATTAATATATCATTAAAACCGCATGTTATCAAAGAAATACGGTCCGCTTCCCCAATTAGTGTTCAATGAAAATGAAAATGAGAAATCATTGTGTGAACCGTTAAGTACATTAGTAACATTTGCAGGAAGATTGAATGAAACAGTACTGAACATACCACGAGTTAAGCCGGTGAGTTCAGCAGAACCTATTGCTTGATTATTGATACCGGCGGAAGGACAATTGACATACAATTGCACCTGACCTATCCACCAGGGATTTGGTTGGGTGTTGCCTACAAAGATATCTACTTTCAGATTTGATGATGTAGCATTGATATCATCGGTGTTAAGATTTACGCTTTGGAACTGCTGCCAGTTATTTCCACCGACCTGCATTGAATTATCACCTTCAGTAGTATTGTAGGAATTATCGGTCAGAGTTCCTGATGTACCATATATGAAATGCCATAAATTTGCGTTTTCAAAACCCATGACCAGATCAGTAGTATCAATATGGGTAGATGAAATAACAACAATATAACCACGATAGCGAAATCCCTGGCCTGTAACAGTTACCCAGATCGTATCATCCGGTGTATCGGCAATCACTGAAAAATTTGCCTCACCGTGTGGATCTGTCAAAAGCTGCTCATCGATACCCTCTCCGTTCAAATTAACCACCTGTCCCTCATGAGGAGTGGTAATCTGAATCACTTGAGCGACAGAGGAGACAGGAATTGTAGTCGGATGAGTAACAGTCATATCAGAAGCACCGCTGCATCTGAAAGTCATGGTATCACCGGAAGCACTAATGTCATAAATGCGAAGATGTGAATCGGTATTTAAGTCAGTTGTGTTACACCACCAATTAGCATCCGGTGTAGTTACATCGGAAAATTCATTATCTGTTGCATCGAACAGATCGCCGGCATCCTGACTGTTACTATCGATCTCCAGATCGAATCTGCCATCAGCCTGCTCAATCGATACTAAATAATGCTGATCACAGGTCATTTGTTCATAACCGTTATAACCGAAGCGGTCAACGTGCCAAATGGCCAATCCCTCATCAGCAAGACTTGAATAGCGATCTTCTGACCGAATGTTTTCAATAAGAAAGTACTCTTGTGCAGGAGTCTCTTCAGCATTTATGTATCTGTAAACACTGTTAATGTTCGCTGGTTGAGTCAGCAGTCTTCCGTCATTAGGCAAAAAGGTTAGATCTTTAATGGTAACCCATCCGGAAAGATCTCTCAAATAAGGACAAGGTGGAACTGGATTTATCCCGCCGCTGCTTGACATTAAACAGTATGAACCGGTTCCCATGGATTCAAAACCATAATCGTACAGATCTGGATAATCCAAAAGCATGTGTCCGTTTTCATGACAAAATGTTCCTATAAACGGCGAGTTGCCGATATTTGTAATCTGGTAATAATTTGAACTGACACCATCAGCGTTGAAAACCGGCCAAAGGTATCCGCTATGCGGCCATAACCCTTTGGACCATTTACCACCATTACCACCCGCATAAAAAACGTTAATGGAATAAATTAGATCATTAGTATCGTGAGAGAGCGTGGAAAAGTCAAATCCTATTGAATCAACATACCTCAACGCTTCTGTTACAAGTTCACGCCCGCGTGTTCCGTAAGCTATTGTTGTATCCATATAATATGTTTTAGGATATTTAGCTCTGTAATAATAAGCAGGTATACTATTGGTGTAATCAACAAGGCCACCGGAAATATCACTGAAATATTCACGTACTGAACCATTATTTCCAAAACGGGTGTAACCACTTTCAACATTCAGAAGTGAATCTATAGCAGAGATAGGCATTGTTGCTACATCATCACTGAAATCAACCAGAATTGTTATCCCCAGGAAATTACCTATACGCTCTTGTTGAATATCATCCGGAGATGAAGCAGGCAGATTTCTCAAAGGAATTCCGTTGCTGTTTGTTGGAGAGATCGCTTTACCATCACGTCCGGTATTTAATTCTTTCATTTTTGCGTAGCGCAATTCTCTCTGTTTTTTTGTACTTGGTTTGAGCTTTTTGTGAATTTCAGCATCATTCATCTTTTGAAGGAGCTCATTATCATTTTTCACTTCATGGCCACGATATTTAATCGAACTGGACTTCAGTGATTCGTCTTTGGTAAGAATCGCATAACAGAACCAACCGGTTTTGGGATCTTTAATAATGGTATAACCATCTGGAGTCTCAAACCATCCATAAAACTCATCTCCAAACATCAGGGCTTCAACAATCGAGCCGTCTGGTTGCTCAAGCGCTGTCCTGGTACCTAAATAAGGTGCAGAATAGGAGGTGGAAAATGTAAAAATGAAAACGACAAAGGCATAACAGAAAAGATTTAGGAATTTCAGATGTGCATGTTTCATTGCTTTTCCTTTTAGCGAATTAGTGTAAACACTTATTGTAAAAAAAACGACACTTCGGAATAACCTTAATTAGTATTAAAGGTTGATTCTGAAGACGGCTATTAGTTTATCGATACTGTTTATTTCCTCCTTTCTGTTTTAAAAAAAATATAGCAACTCACCAGGAGATAAATTCTCCAATGAAATGTCTTTGGTTTTTAAATGAGATAAATATCAAGAGGGTCGCTGCTTTTTCATTATCATATTAAGCAACTTTATTTTGAGTTAACGCAATGTAAAATATCTATTTAGCTAAAATAAATCTGATGAAATACAATTGCAAGATTATATTTAATTCTGTTTAAATGAACAGATACTAATCATTTGGCCATTCTTGAGAAGAGATCAATCAATCATATCCTATCAGTAGTGTCCGGTGCTGGCAACTGGCTAAACCACACTTGCCTTCTCTGAGCCGCATCCGCAAAAGAATCGCATATACTTCCTGATTTTTTAACCCAATTTAAAGGTTTCTCATTCTCTCATAA
>DATAMG010000095.1:0-30133 GCA_036260705.1 Chitinispirillaceae bacterium
TAAACCAGATTTTTAGCAGATCATTTTTTGGGTTTTCTTCATATGATATATCTGCTTATTGCATTGGTATTAACTGCCGATGCACAGAATTTTATTCAGAAAGTATCAGTAGATACTTCAATACAGATGCTTGAAAATACACCGCACTACTTTGGATCACAGGCAATAAGGGCTCACCGGCGCATTGAACAGCAGATTGCAGATGGCACTTTCAGTTTAAAAAAAGATCTTTATATGATATTCAGATACCGCACAGGGGCTTATATTCCTTTCTGGCTAAAAATCATTGAAGAAAACCCAAAAAATGATCTGCTAAAAATCTGGTTTATAAATGCTGTCGAGCAGATGGATGACACAGGCAATTTGTGCTTTATTTCTCCTTTTCTGAACTCAACAAATGACATTATTCGTGAAAGTGCTGTAAATGCATACGGCTTTCTGGCTGGAACTGATTCAATTGCGGTGTTGAGTAAACTTTTGGAAACTGAGAATAACAATTATGTAAAAGAGACTATTAAAGCTTCAATAAATGCGATTCGCTCTGGAGGATATAAAAACAATATTGATTATTTACCTAAATGTTACAGCAGTGACCCCAAAAAATTATCTTTTTTTTATAATGTGGATGTTATGAGTAGTGATAAATACAGATATTCAAATATTGATACTACAACTAAATATTATAAAAAAACATCATGTTTGATATTTCCCACACAACAGTTCTTCTATAGAATCAAATATGCTCCCAGGGCAGGAACATTTAATAATCAGCATGGTCAGATATCTCATGTTGGCTATGATGGCGCCTGGTTTTTTGAAGGTCTTCCAGTACACTCAATATCCAATGGTATTGTGAAAGGAACGATGCATGATTTGTCATGGGGCAATCTAATTGCAATCGAATCATGTATCGATTACGACACTTTGACTGTTATTTATGGGCATCTGTCCAGATATATTTCTGTTTCAGCAGGAGATAGCGTATATACAGGACAGAAAATAGGTCAGGTTGGAAATTCAGTCAGTTATGAAAATGGCGGTTACTGGTCTCATGTGCATTTGGGTATAATTAAAAAGCCATTTAAAAAAGCCAATCTTGTTGGATATGACTTTGATGCTGATGGTTATGAAGATCCGATAAAATTCATCAGTCAAAAAGAATCTGAATAAATTTACTTTCAAGGGGATAAAATATGAAAAAATGCATTCTTCCTGTTTTCCTGCTTTTTTTTCTCTTAACCGGCTGTGGTTCAGGTGTGAAAGATATATTACTGGAGCCGCAGAAAGGTTTAATTATCCGGATTTGTGATATTAAACTGGTCAGGTCGCAAAACCGGGTTATCGGCTTTGTGGAGATGGAGAATAAAACTGAGCAGATAATAAAAGTGTCCAACAGGGAGTTGTTTTTGTACTGTGGTGGAGACAGTGTATCTGCATTAGTTAAGATGCCCGGTGAATGGGAAATAGATAAAGGACTGATAAATGTTACCAGTGCCAAAACCGTGCGGTATCAGGTTTATTGGCCACTTACAGTTTGTAATGATCCATCCGGCATAAAAGCCAACTACGTGAAGGTGCTTGATCGTGAAGAAGAATAATAATAAAAACATAGATACAATAAAGGGACGCATTCCTCTTGAGATGCGTATGGAGTTTCTGACAGATGTACAGAAATATCTCAATGATGAGTACGATGTGGAAATCGGTGAGTTTGAGGCTGAAGAAATGTTTGATTTTTTCTGCCAGAAACTGGGGCCACTCTTTTATAATTCCGGAGTTCTGGATGCCCGTAAATTTATGGAGCAGCGTTTTGTGGAGGCGACAGAGGATATGGTGCAGATCGAGTTGAAAGCTTGATCGACCTATATTTGTGGATTAAATTCTATTAACGTAGACATGATCCTCTATCTGTAAAGTGAATTATCAACAGATCTTATGGTTATCCGATCAACCTCGACTTTCCCCCATGATAAAGAATCGCCACCTCTCTCTTTGCTCTGGTCATTGAAACATAAAGCAATGAGCGTTCGCGGCGGTCATTTTGTTTCTCGATCACTTTATCCTCTTCGTTTTGGAATGGGATATCATTTTCTGCATTGAGTCCCGCAATGATTACTGTATCAAACTCCAAACCTTTAGCACGGTGCATTGTAGAGAGTCGAACACCTTCTTTGTCGCTATCAAGAGAACTTGTGGATATTGTTAATGTAATAATACCTTTCTCCTGCAATTTTTCAGCTATATTCTGGAGATACTGTTTAGTTCTGCAGATAATACAAATATCTTTGGAGGAGATATTTCTTTCTGTATCTGTTTGAATATTCTGAAGATATTTGCTGATAAAATCGATTTCTCCATCAAATAATGTGCAATCGATGATTTGAGGAGTAAATCCGTGCAGTAGGGAAGTATATCCTTTTATTGAATCGTTCTGTTCATCCAAATCATTCACATCTATACCATGGAGAACACTGATTGCCATCTTCCGGATTTCTTCAGTAGTTCGGTAATTGATATATAGTTTTTTACCACGTCCTTTGACATTTATCCCACACTTACTAAGAGTTACACTCTTGTTGTAAATGCTCTGAAAAGGATCTCCTACAATAAATATGTCATTCGCTCTTTCCGGGCCTGCAATTTTACGAATAAGGCTGAGTGCAGTTATTCCCATGTCTTGCGCCTCATCTACAATAACTGATTGATAGGAGATACCGCCGCGTTGATCGATAAGCTGAGCTGCAAGGCGCATCATATCTTCAATTTCCATTAAATTGTTTTCTCGTAAAATACGGCGGTATGTTTCAAAAACAGGCCAGATCTGAAGCCGCTGTTTCCTATTAATCTTTGTGCCACGCCCTATTCTTGATGCAGATGCATATTCTCCAATTACAGTAATTGCCTGTGGTTGTACAATAGATTCCCATTCTTCACGATAAAAAGATAATGGCAGATTATTTGAAGAATCAACTTCTACAAGTGCCTTTTCCCAATAAGGATCATCGGTTCCTCTGAAATAATGAATTTTTTCATTTGTTTTGTGCGATTTAAGAAAATCTGTTACCCATTTATCGATATTAATTATTTCTGCTCTATCTTTACATTGCGGCGCAAGTTTCAAAAAGTTCTGTTCTATATCATCTGCCAGATTTTTTGTAAAAGTTGTAAAAAGAATTTTATCATCATTTTTAGTGTATTTATTCTCAAGAAGCCATTTTGCACGGTGTATGGCAACTACGGTCTTTCCAGTTCCGGCACCTCCAAGCACTCGTACCGGCCCTTTGAAATCACGCTGAACAATTCTTCGCTGTGATGGGTGCAGGAAAACACGCCATTGTTCAAGAGGAGCATGCAATATAGCATGAAGTTCTGTGTCATTATCGATAACAACAAAACGGCGCATCGAATCGATATTCTGGAGTGCTGCTGCAAAATCATAAGGATCAACAGATGCGGCATTTTCCCGCTCAATCATAATCTCCTGTAATGAATAACCCGCAACTAATTGATAGAGTACATCGATAGTTTCTTCAGGTAGTGCAGGAGCAATTTTATCAAGATCTTCTTCGGAAATTAATGACCGGACTGCCGGCAGATACTCCTGTGGAATACCTATTTTAAGCAGATCCTTATCTTTGTAAATGTCGAGAAGCTTTGATTGGTTTTCAGTAGAATTCTGAACTGGTTGTGGAAATTGTTCATGTTCTTCTGTTAACAATATCTGCAGACTGCCTGTATCAGGATTGATTTTGCATATCCTGTTACGAGCCCAGGCATAAGCTTCATCGTGATGGTCCACCCAGAGAAGAAGATAAACATCACCTCTGTCGGGCTTTAAAATTATTCCTCGATAATCAAGATCTATTCGGACACTCTTAAGGTTTTTATCACTGATTCCATTAATGTTCTCATAATTTAGTCCAGTAGATTTCTCATCTTTCTGAAATTTTCCTACAAATTCTATAACCTTTGACTGCACTCTCTGTGGCAGTTTCACCATGGCTTTTAGAAAATCATTAGCTATGGCTAGTTTGACACTCATATGTGTCCTCCATTCTGATTATCTGAATAAGATGTTCAAAATCGATTTCTGGTAATACAAAAACATTCCATCCAGCCCGTTTAAAACACTCCTGACATGTATCATCAACAAGAATAGCCACCTTTTCATTTTCCCATGCCAGTTCAGCTTCAGCGATAATTTCACCATCAATATTAACCAGTTCATAACTTACTTCCGGAATCTTTTCCAATTCTTTTTCTAACTTTTTAACCAGAGCTAATATATCATCACCGCTATATTTTACCTGTTCAAAAATTTCCATCCATTCAGGTGTGATATCGACAGATTCTTTAGAGAAGATAGATGGATTGATCTGCAGGTACTGGGATTGTAACCGTTCTCCTTCGATTGCGAAAAAAGAAAATGGGACAAACTGGATAATATTCGCAATTTGCAGCCATTGGCGCCAGGATTCCTCGTTTAATGTATTGTCAACCTTTTGTAGCGTTAAGATGTTCCGGTGGTCGAATGGATTGATGTCAGTAATCATTTTACCTAAGGATGTCTGAAATCTGATTGTTTCTTTCTGAAAATCGCCAAACCCGGAATTGGATATAGTCCAATGGTCTGATATTGTGTTAGGTAAATTTTCCTGAACAGAAGAATTCCATACATCTTTTGAAGATTTCTTCATATATGCAGCATAGGTTTGGATGAGTACTGCATAACTGGCCCAAAGATAGGAGTCCGGTTGCTGAAGAAATTTAAATAATAATGCTAATGAGTTTAAATTATGAAGATTTTCAAATGATTTTAATTGAAGAGAATCCTGGAGTTTTCTATAGATGCTGTTATCTGTGATAAGATCACTAAGAAAACTGGTTGGTAAATGATCAACCCCTTTAATAAAATCTTCTACATCTTTCCATGTAATACTCCAGAAATGGTATGTGCCGCTAAAAAGTAATGCCATTCTTTGGGCCATATCCTGTGACACTCTTTTTTCATGATACTGCCATCCATCGGTAAATATTGCCACTGGTTTTTTCATGCGACCGTTAATTTCGGTAAGAAGAAAATCCGCTCTGGACTGAATTAAAATTCCCTGTGTAGAACCCAATTCAACCTGCGGTTCCAGTTGCCAGGTATAATCTTTACCTATTATACGATATCCGGTTTTTCCGTTGATGGTAACAGGTTTAAACTGAAGTGTTCCCGATCCTGATATTCTCTTTTGAAGTGCATCAATAAAAAACCTTTCAAGCTCACTTTCGAGAACGGGATTCATTGAAATACTGCTCAATGAAGAAACCTGCTTGAGACGATCTTCGTATTTAAGAATATCCTGCAGAAGCTTAATTGCCTCACGCCTGGATATAAGTTCCATGACATTCGCATTTTTGTATCGATAAAGACAGCGGTAACAACCATCTGAATCTGGAATACGCGAACAGGTACAGGTGAGCAGATGGTTAAGAGATTCTCTTAAAACATCAAAAATCAGTGAAGGTTTATGTGATAACTGCCCAATATATCCTGTTCCACCAGGAACAGTATCGTATAAGACAACATAACTCTTTTTTTGTTTACTTCCTTCAATAGGTTCAGTCATCACAGTTAATTGCAGGTGAGAAATATCACCTTTAAAATAATCTTTCAGTCCTAAATGGAGTGCTGCCAGAAACGATTCCATCTGCTGTTTACTGAAATCACTTGCTGCAGGAATTAGAAAGCGAACCGACTCAGAGGTGAATTCACGGTACAGGTGCAATACTGAAATGATAGATTCATTTGTATCTTTATTTTTTTGTCGGCAGAAAAAAGTGTGTTGCGGTTCATCTGCATATCTTTCCTGAACCTTTCCACATTCTTTGCAAATAGCAAATCCGGCAACAGGGATTCTTTTACCATTAATCTCTTTGTCATCACCAGCATATGCTCGATCACCAAAATTTACCTCACGAAAATCGGTTTTTCTGATAAATTCAAATCCAAAAGGGAAATAGTCATTATCCAGCTGCCATGCACCGGTTATCTGGTCATTGTTAAAATTAACAAACATTTCTTTTACAAAGAATTTAACTTCTCGGTTTTCACTGGCATCTGTGATTAGACTTTCTCTTTCTGATGTTGTTGCCAGCACCTGATGGACCTTCAATAGTTCAATTTTCTGAGTTGATTCACCCCAATAGGTAGATCCACACGAGGGACACTGTTTTTTTGTATCTCCTTCTTCGGCTAGTCTTTGCATAAAAGAGCAGTGTGGACAGAAACGCCACATTTCACGTTCAGATCCGCGAATGTCTATCTGGTCGATTTTTACCTGTCGGCCATTTGCATAAAAAGTATTACCCGGTGCAAAATCGGAGAGCGCAGATGCAGCAGCTCTTTCATAAGAGTAATCTGTGGTGCTGTATTTATTATCATCATCATTATTGTTTTTACGATAGATAACTGATTTAAGCTGAATACCCTCTTCAGGAAAAGCATAGTTTGGTAACAGACCTTCATCTGTCATATAATGGTAGGTTTTCTTATCCCTTATTTTTTTGATAAGGCTATTCAGTGCTGATTTTTCCTTTTCAAGACCTTCCAGAATTTCAGGGTCATGTCCTGGATCATTTCGAAGCTTCGAGATTTCTACACTTATTTTTTTCCGGCGCTGTTCGAGAAATGTCTGTTCCTGAATAAGTTGTTGGAGCCCGTTCACAATGCGGTTTTCAAGCTCTGACTGGCCATTGGACGGATCGATAAAGTTTTTAAGCTTTACACAAGCATCAGAAGAGAGTAATGTACTGAACAATGAAATAAAATTAGAATATAACCGTTCCCAATTGTCCTGAACGAAAATAAAGAAGTTTTTGGGGAAATCTCTATATCCTGACTGGTGAAATTTCCGGATAATATCAAATACGGTAAATGGAATACGGTCAATGCCCTTTTCGTAAATAAAACAATCAAGACAATATGCTGTTAACTGGCGTTCGAGAACTGCCGATGCGTCCAGAAAAACACCCGGGACTTTAACATTTCCAGAATACATTTCATGCGGAGCCGCATAGAAATAGAGATCATGCGGTGTTCCATTTGCTACAGTAATACACGAAGAGTTACCATCAGTTCGGCCTGCCCGACCAATTCGCTGAAGGTATGATGCCTGTTCAGGAGGAACTGAACATAAGAGAACCGATGAAAGGTCTCCAATATCGATACCCATTTCAAGTGTAGGTGTACAGGATAAAAGATTCGGATACCATGGTTTTCGAGCTTTATCAGATGCTTTAAATTCTATCTCAACTTTTTCACGTGTATCACGATCAAGTAATCCGGTGTGCTCATGGGGGAAAAGGCGAACAGTATCACCATTGAGGTACATTGAACCATAATATGAAAGTTGTTGATCAAAAAAAGCATAAGTCCCTCTGCAGCCGCCTTTGAGGCATCTTGTACCCACCCATAAATCACTTTCTGATTTTCCTGTAGAAATGGTGTGGTGGCACTTATTACAACAAAGCTGAACTGTTGAAGTCTCGATTATCAGTTTATCGGGAGTTAACCCCCATACAGTTGCACTATCGTATTCAACTTTTTGAGAAAAGAATAGTTTCTCTTCAACCAGAAACTTGAAGACCTCCTCATAGAAATCACCAAAATAGTCATTTATAAGAGGATAAACAGAATCGAAACATTTATAATACCATTCTCCAAACCAGGAGGTCCCATGAGTTGTTTCCCGTTTAAGCAGTTCGAAATGGTTGTCTTTTCCTTGCTTGGTAGAAATAAATGCGGGCAGTTTGGCAACACGACTGTATTCAGGCATCCATGGTCGAACAGCATTTTTAAAAGCAGAAGAGATTAGAAAACGATTTCCCAATTGAGAAATATAAGAATCCAGTTCCTGATGATAGATCGCGCCATTATAAATACAATGTTTAATAATGCCAAGTAAACTTTTCAGTAAAAGGTCAATTGAACAATTTCTAAACCATTCTATACGATTGCAAAGCCTCTCATATAAAATTTTTAATGGTTCATTTTTTGGTAACAGGGGAACAAGAACCGCACATCCAGCTCTTTCCAGAGTCCTTCCCCGGCGCGCTTCCAGTGACATCTCTGAATAAATTTCCCATCCAAGGCGTTTATGGAGCATTGAGAGAAAACCATCTGAAAAATCAGTATTTTCGTATTCAACCATGTGGCTATATTCATACATCCACATCATATTGCGGGGAGTAAACAGTGAAACAAACGTAGCGGGATCTTTCAAATGGATAATTTCATATTTTGAAAACTGCTGGTGTGCATCATACAGGGTTGTACCTTCTGGAAGAGATGAGAAAAAACGCATCAAAGCGGTTCGAAAATTGAATCTCCAGGTACGGGCACCAAAATATCCTGAACGATGAGCTGCATCCTGTACATTATCTGAAAAGGTGATAAGTTTTTTATCGTCATTATAGGGAGATGCAAAGAGCTGATTTATCATTACACTGCTCAGAGATGCTGCCTGGGCTCCAATTATTATTAGTGCATCTTTTTCCTTACAAACCGGGCAGTCTCTTTTTGTATAGAGATCACCGTTTTGTCTCTTAGCAATAGATAGTGGAATGAAAACGGGTAGTAATTCCTTTGAATTACATTCTGAGCACTCGAGCTCTTTAACATCTAATAACTCAAGACATTCAGTACAGATCTTTTTATACTGTCCTTTTTGAGCTCCTTCTGTCAGCTCATCTGAAGATGGAAAAAGAAAGGTAATATCAGGTGATGGATAATGTGCAAAAAAAGAGGAATAAAAAGAGGATAGCTCGGTTTCAAGTTTAGTACGGTTTTTCTTTTTAATGCCTGTCCATCCGATCGCCCCGCAATTACGGCAGTGGACAGCCGGTAGGGAAGTGTTTGCTATTTCAGGACTGAGTTCATCTGAAAACCGTAACACAGGTGTTCTGGAAACCGATACAACCATACGACGGAGTTCTCGCAACCAGCTCTGGAATCGGAGATTCAGAAATGGGAGCCCGTTTCTATCCCGTGCAATTGAAATTAAAGAAAAAAGAGAATCAATAAGAGATTGCCTATACAAATCACTATTAATTGCAAATTCGCGGAAAAGTGAACGGAATCTATCATTGATTGATTTTAAATCCCTGATTTCACGTTGCAATTCTTCCAGAAGTGTACGGAAAACGATATGCGATTTGAGTTTTTCACCTAATGTTTTTCGCCATTGCACAGCTTCAAATGGTTCAGGGATAATTTCCTCTCTGAACCAGAGTTTAATTTGTTGACAAATATAAGAATCAATGGTTTTAAAGGTGTGTATATCCATCAGAGAAAGCGATTTTGGTGTAGGAATAGGCAGTGAGTATTCCAAAAATGACCCTTCAAGGAACTCTTTGGCAGAGAGACGTTCTTCCTGTATCACAGATTCATGGTCAAAGGGTTCACCGAATATTTGTGATGCGTAATCTAACAGTTTTGCAGTTGCGTCTTCTCCACTGCCAAGAGTTGCAGAAGTTCCTACACATGTAAGAGTTCCCGGTGTTATTCCCAGGCGCGCTTTTAATCGACGGATAAGACAGGCCAGATCTGTTCCCTGGGCACCATCAAAAGTATGAAGTTCATCTACTGCCAGATATTTCAGTATGCCGGGCCTGTTATGCTGCCAGATATTTTTGTCTTGAGGTCTGTCGAGCATGTAATCGAGCATACGGTAATTGGTAAGCAGAATATCAGGAGGAGTATTGCGAAGAATCTCTTTATCTGTAATAATATGGTCTGGCCCCATTACAGCGTGAGGCTTTTCCTGTTGCTGTCCAACATAAAGACCGGCAGAAATAATTCCTTTTAGATTTGGATTCGTATTGATCATTTTGGCGAGTCGCAGGGCCTGATCAGTTGCCAGAGCATTCATGGGATAAATCAGAATCGCCTTGACACCTTTTTGACCGGAGCGGACTTTTTGCAGACAGTAATCGAGTATTGGAACAAGGAAACACTCTGTTTTACCTGAGCCAGTACCGGTTGCGACGATGGTTGATTTTCCAACCTCTTTTTTCAAACGATTAAAAGCCCGTTCCTGATGAGCATAGGGGGCAAACTTAAGCGGTATATCCTGGAAAAAGTCTGCATTACAGTTGCCTTTTCTGAATGGGAGTCCCAAAGATATGAATGGTCCTTTAAAAATCATCCCTTCTGTTTGAAGGAACTCACTGAACATATTCTCAAATAGAGGAGTGGTTGTGGGAAATGTTGCTTTAAGATATTCTACAACACTCTCCCGAACTTGCCGATCAATAATTGATGTTAGCATAGAAAGACCAGTGAAAAAGTAATTAATGGTTAAAAATTAACAATTAAAAATGCAAAAATGATTATTATCTTGGCAATTAAATATTTCCTATGCTTTTAAAACATAATCGAACAATAAGTTTTCATTTACGCTCATACTGAGCAGGGCTTGAGTCTTCGAAAGACCTTGTCGAAGTATGAGTAATGTTCGGGAAATATTTAATTGCCAAATTAATAGTGAATTTATCTGCATATTTATTTTACCGATACCAATATTGATAAACAATGTTAAACCTTCATTATTATCTGTTTTCCCAGCTGAGTTATACGATATTTTTGAAGACGGCTGTTTGGTTTTTCAGGTAATGTATACTCAACAGTTCCTTGTTTAACCATGGCTACCATTAGGTCATTGAGATATCTGCCTGGTTTCTTTTTGCCCAGCTGAGCTGCAATTTCTGCTTTACTCAAAGGACCATCAACTAAAAAACGCAGTATCTCAATAGTTAGCGGGGTTAGACCATCTTTCTCCTTTTTCTCACTCTTTTTTCCCAAATCTAAACTCTCAAATCCCATCATTTCTCTTAAATCTGAACTCTTCAATCTTAAATCTGAAATGCTCTCTGACTCTACCCCTGACTCTACCCCTGACTCTACCCCTTCCAGTTTGTTAAGCAGTGCATAGCCACGTTCGGTGAGACGGTATTTCTGATGACGGCTGTTTGGCTTATCCGGGATAGTCATTTGGATTAAACCCAATGAAATCGCGGGATTTAAGTAAGTTTTCCGCAGGTTATCATCATTTTTAAGGTTCAGTTTTTGACGCAGTTCTTTACGTGAGAGGCTCTTTTTGAGTTGCAGAATGAGAGATCTGACTTCCATGGTATCTTCCATGGTATCTTCCATGGTATCTTCCATGGTAGGGATAATCATTTCCGGGTGAACCGGTAATTTTACCATAAAAAAAGAGTGATCTTCATCAAATTCAAATTCCGGTGCAGGGGAACCGTTTTCCTGCATGGCTCTAATAATCTTGGGAATTCCAGTGGATCGTCCCTCGGTAAGTTTTAGCTCTTTGAGAAACTCACCGATGCGGCGATTACGGTAGCGTCGTGGCAGAGCCTTACCCAGGCTGAGTTGTGTGCGGTTGACCGATCGATCCGGTCCGGGGTAGCTTAAAACTACAACATCCTGCGGTGTGATACGGATCTCTACTGGTTCACGGGTATCGTAACCGCGGTGATAAACGGCATTAACAACAGCCTCTTCAATAGCTGCGAAAGGAACATTTTTCACCCGTTTTGCTTCTGCCCGGTCGGATTGTTTTATAACTGTTTCGGTGATGAAATTTCGATTGATGAAATCCAAAGCTTCATTTATTATCTGGGAGAGGGGCCCTTTGAATATCTTTTCTGAAAAAGTATCACTTGAAGCGCCTTGAGAACCGAACCAGACAATATCGATCTGCATTCCAGGAAAAAAGCGAAACGGTTCTTTATTGAACATTATTAATCCTACATTGAGCGGCAATGGGTGTTCTTTCGGTCCACCCACAATGCCCATCTGACGTCCAAGTTCTTCAAGCGGGAGATCGTCTGTTATATTGGCCAGATCGCTTTGAACATTATTCAGATATGAAGTTATAAGCTCAAGGGAAAGGTCATTCAGAGTTGCCTGTTGATTAAAACGGTCATCAAAGGGAACTGATGCGGCAAGGGAAATGAGCTCGGTTTCTTCAGCATTTCTTGCCTTAACCGTGCTGGAATTTTTGCGTATAAAATATGCATATTCCTTACATTCGTTTCCCAATGCTAATTTCGCTTTATAGGGGCGTGTCTGTCCACCGGGGACCCAGATAACAAGAATGTTTTTTTCCATATACTGAACAGGAAAAAGAAGCGGATGGTAATAGGGTTGGATCTTGGAAAAACCCATGTTCAGAAGCTCTTTTTGGATTTTATCAACTGAACCTGGTTCTATACCTGTTGGTGGGAGAATGGGTTTACCCTCTTTCTCATTAATTCCCAATATGATGTAACCACCGCCAAGATTGCGGAAATCATTAGCGAAAGCACACATCGTATGCAGAATTGCTAAGGGATTCCAGCTCTCTTTAAATTCGAGCCGCTCCCATTCCACGGTTTGACCATTAAGGAGGTCGTTTAAATTAATTGGTAGAAAGCTCATGTGCATTATGATTGGATGATGGTTACACTTAACAATATGATACTACCGATTGAAACGGTGTGATTTTCAACAAATATAACCTAAAGCGGACTGTTCTTTTCAAAAAAACTCCAGGCCACTTCATAATCCTGCTCCCGGTCACATTTATCAAAAGGCGCCACATATTCCACTGTCCTCTGCACCGGTCCACCCGGAAGCGTATCATCCATAAAGATCTTGGTTACCTTACCCTCTTTTAAATCACGCACATCTTCCCAGCCGAGAGCGATACCAGATTCTGTTCTGTCTGAAGAGTAAATCCCATAAGTGACACCCTCTTTAAGGTCTGATTGCCGTGCATTTCGTGGAAGTCCCACGCCAATAAGACCCTTGCTGCAGGTGAAAATGATACGCCCGTTTGCATCATACCAGGTATCGTTTTCATTTTGGCGAAGTACCGGAAATTGGATACGGTATATGGTTTTCAGCTCATCCAGAGTTAACCCAAGGGCCTGAGCGACCAGAACATCGATTTCAACAAGAGCTTGACGACGTGAGTAGTCGGTGCGTAAAGCGCAGTTACGGTTCCATTGGGGGGTGAGATTCTGGAAAAATGAATTTTGCAGACGAGGATCGGATTTGGACCATTTCAAGTTATTGAAAGCGTCACAGTAATGTTGTTCCCATAATTCTGAGTAAGCAACTGTTAAACAATATAAGACCAAAATACGACTAAGTTGAGTTTCTGTTAATGTGTCGATCAAAAAAATATTTGCAATGTTGCCAGTGGTAAAATCACCTTTCCCAGTGCTTTTGACCATAAAATCAAAAGGGAGTGAGGAGCAAATGAAGGTACATTTGAGTAATGAGATAGTCTCTTTAAAAGTTGTGGATATCACTGTGTGAATATGTGAATGTGTTTTTGGGATAAGTGCACAAATGAAAGTTTTTTCACCAGATTGACTAAGCATTCTACGGTGCACCAAATTGTAATAATCTGTTATCTTTTTAGGCAAAACTTCATCGTTTTCTATCCACGGGACACTTGGGATCTTACGTTGAAATTCTTCTGGTCCGCAAGCCGGAATATATTTGGTCCGGGGAAGGTAATCATCAGGAAGAGTTGTTAAATCAAGTGTATCGTAATCTAATGGCTTTTCACAAATACTCTGAGGTGTTTTATACATAGGGTTTCCCACATAAAAATGTGGCCCAGAAATTATCCATTGATCTTTTTTTTCAGGAAAACAACAACATTTTTTAATGGTTCCATCTTTTTGAGCATTGGTCTCATCAAACATTACAGTAGAATAAAACTCACCTTGTAAATCACTCAGACGTTTTGAATAATTGGCGAATTTTTCAAGTACTGAGATCAGTTCCTGTACATGTAATGCTGGAAGTCGGGCTTCAAGATGGTGAGTTCCTGGTTCATCGTAAAGCCTTGCAAAGAGATCTAATTCTTCTCGACAAACATTGATGATCCTTTTTTTATGACCCGCAGTATTCCATTCATCATTATCAGTTTTTAGGCCATCACATGCACCATTCCCATTATGTTCAAAAGAGTTGTCAATTGTTTGAGGAATGTACAGATTTGCCATTGTAATAAACTGAATATCAGTTTTTTTACTTTCAAAAATGTTTAGTGAATAGGTATTCCAGTGTAATATTTCAGCAAAAAGTTTTTTCACATTGATAAACTGAAAATGATACCGCAACCTCGAATAAATCTCTTTTCTCAATTTACCACCATTAGGATCATCATACACCCCTTCCGGATGCACAAATCCCTGCACACCAATTTCTGATGCTAATCGCCAGGAAACAGGTAGAAAACATTTGTAAAGATTGGTTTGGATTTTCTCCAGTTCTGGGTAAGTAATCTTTGAATTCAGAAAATTCTGAGTACCGGCTGAGCCCTCATATTCTGTAAAGTATTGATTACGTAATTCAGTGTATCTGGCAAATGTTTCATCGCGTAGCTCAGCGATTTTGGAAGCTGAAAGGTTTTTTATAACAAAGAGCGGATTCGCATCGCCCATTACTCCACCTTCATTCCACTCTACTTTCAGCCATGGCGGATTTCCCAATATCAGATCAAAACCACCTCGTCTGCTAAAAACATCTGCAAATTCCAGCTCCCAATGAAGAAAACGATGCTGCTCTGCGATTTGCTTTACCAGATTTGGTCGTTCATTATCTCTGCAGAACTTTTCCACATCGCATACCTTAAACATTTCCATCAATTCTTCAATTTTTTCCTTCTTTTGAGTTGCAGCATGAAGCGGCAGTCCCATCTGGCCATTTTTATCTTCTTCTGGAGTTTCGATAGCACTACCCAGGGTTAACATCATTATTTCCAATAAGAACTCGCTACGGCTGGGTAATAGTTCCGCTTTCTCTATAGGCCAGAACCATAAAGCACACCAGTAATCCATTACCAGTTTTAATCTCCGATAAAGTGATGCTACCCGGACCCGGTGAGAAAAAAGTTCCTGCACGTAAATCTCATCTTTTTGACGAGTGGAAAGTAGTGTTTCCTTTTCAGGTTTCGGCTGTCCCCAGATATGCATAGTATCTGTGGTTCGGCGTCGCATATCTGCTTCGAGACGGGCATGCTCATTCCACATTTCATCGATTTTTTTGGAAAGAATAACCAGCTGATCGACTTCAGATATAGTGAATGGGGCTTTGATAAAACTTGACTGCCACTTTTTAATTTTATCAATCTTATCTGAAGCAAGCGATCTTATAACCTTATCTGTATAATCAACCATACCCTCTGCTGGAAGTAAAAAGTGGTAAACACTGTTATCCGGCATTACTGTGCCGGGTTTTACCCGTGTTGGTGGAGTGTCAAGCCATACTCTCTCTTTGCTTTTTCGAAGATCGGATGCTGTGAAAATATCTCTTCTGGCACCCACGAGTGAGTTTCCGCTGGTGATCTGCATGCCAAACCAGGGGACACGGGCACCTTTATAGATGGTATTAAGCCAGAGCGAAACCTCTGCAAGCTCGACAGCTATGGGGTTAAGGTCTACTCCGAAAACGTTATTATCCGCAATAAACATCTTGACCCGTTGCTTTTCAAGTGCATAGTCCTCGAGGGGGATCTCCTGTTTCAGCTCGATCTGTTTATTCTGCAGATATGCTTCTGAAAGTTGATTAACCGCTTCATTCAAGAACGCTGCACTTCCCATTGCCGGCTCGCATACGGTAAGCGCAAGGATTTCATCGGCAGATTTATCCTTGAGCAGCTCTTTCAGAGAGTACTTTACCAGTGTTTGTGTCAGAACTTCGGGTGTATAATAGGATGCCGACTTTTCCCGGTCTCTTCCTGCTAAACGATAGATAAAAGTGCCTTTTTTATAGCATTTAGGCTTTCGGGTTTCGTTTCCACGCCTGTCTTTATCGTAAACTATTTCGTTTTCTTTATAGTTGGGAAGATCGGCTGATTTAACAAAATATCCGGTTTCCAGCTCATTTATCTGTTCATCGGCTTTTTTTACCTCGTATAAATCCTCTTCTGCAAAAAAACCTCTATATGAAAGCAGTGCTTCATAAACAGCACCTAACTGGTTAATCCCCAGCTGTGCATAACTGATTCGACCCCTGCGTCGGTTACGACCTGTACCCGAATCACCCAATGACATGCGTCTGATTATAGTTTGCATCACTGAGTTGCGGAATTTTACCTTGTTGATTATAGGTGAACGTTCCGGATCAAAAAGATGGGATGCCAATGGTGGAATTATAAAAGTCCCAAATGTACTCTCAGGCAGTTTTTCGATATCAATCTCGGTTTTTTCTCTCTTATCGATATAACCATCATGAATTATAGTAAAAAGTCTCAGAAGAGAATCACTGATATAGCTGCCATTGAGCGATTCATCGGAAGTAAGCGGTATCATCTCCAGATCCCGAAGCGATTCGAGGCTGTATGCTGACCAATAGGGATCATTGGAGCTAACTTTTTGTCTTATTGGAACATAGCCAAGTTCGGGTCTTGCTTCTATATAAAAAAGAAATAAAAGTCGATACATATATCGCAGGCACTCTATGGAAATTTTTCCTGCCATATCACGATTGTAGATTGCTTCATGGCGCTCATCACGCATAAATCGGATTGCTTCATTTCCTAAGAGTTCAATACACTCCCGCAGGGCATATTTAAGCTCTTCAGAAACACCAAATGCATGCTTGTGAGAAGATTCATCAAGAGTATCAAGGAGAGCAAGTCCGTCTGCTGGTGCAATGGAATCGCGGTGAGTAAGTGCGGCCAGTGCCTTTATGGTAGAGGATTCTCGTCTGTTGAGAATTTCGTTTAAATCAAAACGGAGAGCTCTTTTTTCAGCCCATTTAGCACGATCGATAAGCAGCATTTGCGCTGGTCCCAGAAGAATGCACCATCGAGGGGCTTGATCACCTGCAAAGAGTTCTGCTGAAAGGAGTTTTTCGATAGTCTCATTTACAACTTTCTCTGGAACTGAAACATATTGTTCTCTTTTGAGATCCGCAGCTAAAGGGCAAGTACCAAAGTCATCACTCTCTTCGAAAACCGATTCACAAATTACAAGCCATGGACGGTCGTTTTTATCGATTCTGGCCAATATTGGTAAGGTTATCTCTTTGGCCGGAAAGTTCTGGGGTTTATATTCATACCCGAGTGCTTCAATGAGTTCACGAGAAAATTCTCTCTGAATGGAAATCCGATTTTGAAAATCTCTGGCAGTTTTCCATTGTTGCGAATAACGGAACCATTTCCCGGAAAGTGAAGTGAGTTGTTTCACTGGAGAACGTTTCTTTTCATCCTGCTCAGCTTCATTCCAGCTTGCAAAAAGATCCCGGAGATCATTTTCGAGAAGAACCTGGAGATAATGCTCAAAAAAGAACTCATTTTCGTTTGCTATACCGGTGAAATCCATAAGAATCCATTTGAAAAATGATATTTACAGCAAAATAATTATAAGTGATAAAAACACTTGTGTTAACAGTTCGGAATCCCCCATATTCCCCCTTTAATAAGGTGGGCGCTTGCAGCGGGGGGGATTTTGTATACTCTTAAGCCAATTTTTATTTCAATCCTATGGGATGTAGTGAAACCTTTCAAATTATCCATTGAAAAACCCGGCGTGGACCAGGATATGTACACACTCCTCAGGAGTTCTGGTTTCATCGATCCACACTTTATATTCTTTAAATGCAGCTTTCAGATGCCTGCTTTTGCGCTCTTTTTTAGAGAGCATAACTTCAGCTTTGTCAGTGATATTACTGAAATCAATTTCAAGCTGCTGCTGGTGTCTTCCCAGGAGTTCGTCAAGTTCTTTTAACTTGTCATGTACCTTTGGAAGCTCTTCGGATCTATAATTAGTAAGCAATCCACGCATGTATTTTTCACCACGGGTTACTGCGTCTGCTAAAAGATTTTCTCCAGGAAATACTGTCATTTCACCGGTATGGTTTGCCACAGAACCCTTTTCTAAACCTGATCTTTCCAGGAATATCTGCAGAGGTTCGATTGCATAGAACTGATTATCTTTATAAATCACAGTAAACCATTGATGTACCAGAGGTCTTCCTTGTCTGCTTGGTATCTGTCCGGAGAGCAGGAAAACGGTTTCATTTTCAGATAATGTTGTTAATTGACAGAAAGGTGCTTCATGTCGGCCTACCAGCGATTGTATTCTATCACAAATCCATGATATCACCGGGTGTAACTGCCAGAGATATTGGCGCTGCGGCCAGGGGGCTTCTGTATTGTTTTCTTCAGTGCTTCGTTTTTTATTTCTTGCATCCTCGATAGATTTCATCATTACTGCAGGATCGGCAGTGAAAATAATCTGGCCATCACCAGGCCTGATCTCATCGGGCAGGAAATTGTAACGTGCCTGCAGATCTTCGTTGAGCGAAAGGATAATTTCATGTTGAAGCTCGTCAACTGAGTATTGAAGACTCATTTCCCGTTCTTCAAGACCTTTTTTTATTTGTGAAAGCGATTCGCTAACAAACAAAAATTCATCGGGAAAAAGAGTCAATGGTTCATCGATAACAGAAGCTGTATCTGTGAGTTGTTTATTCTCTGATTCTGCAAAAATATCAGCAAAAATATCATCAAGGGTTTTAACCGGTTGATTCAGGATTTTTTCCGGTTCAGATTCACTCATTATATCCGCAACCCGCGATTCTTCACCTTCAATATCATATACCTTTAATATCGAAGCAGGATCTCCTATGCTTTCCTGGACCTCCCGGTCCTTTTCAATCAGAAGTTCAAGGACACGTGCATCACCTTTGATTTTGGAGTTATCACTTCTGGTCATCATATAATAGATCTCCGGAGCGATAGTCTGTCCATAGCGGTCAATTCTACCATTTCTCTGTTGAAACACCATAAGTGACCATGGGATATCAAAATGGATCATCCGGTGTGAAAGGTAATGAAGGTTTATTCCTTCTGAAGCAACGTCTGAAGCAATAAGCAGTCGTACTTTACCACTTTGAAGCCCGAAATCTTCAACAACCTTTTGCTGGTCAATATCTGACATCTGTCCATGGAGAATAGCTACCTGATCTTCTTTGAGACCAAGATCTTCCGGGAGTTCTTTTTTTAAGAAATGAAGTGTTGAAATACGTTCTGTAAAGATTACCAGACGATCTGATGAATCTGTCTTTTTCCATTTGATACGGTTGATAAGTTTTAATAGATTCTGGTATTTGGAAAAAGCCGGCTTGTCAATTGCTTCTACAGCTGTTTTTAAGTTTATCAGATGTTCGCAATCTTTTTCACTTCCGATAGTAGAACCATTATGAATATTGCGAATACGATTTTCCAATGTTTCTACGCATGCAGCAGGAGAGGAGAAAAGTGACTTTTCGATGCCCACTTTAAAAAGCATACCCCCACTTCTTTGCCTGTCGATCTCTTCAAACTGAAGACCTGATAGTATATTCCAGGCATTCTCTTCTTCTAATGATGGGGTTATCGGCCCATCTATTTTTTCAATAACTCTTTCAGGCATCCCTTTTTTAAGTTGATCTGCAACATGATGTTTAAATCTTCTTACGTATAGCCCTTTGATATCATCAGGACCATAATTTTTGGGATTCGGTATTGCCGTAGGATCGAGCATGTTCATTAAAGAAGCGAAACTTTCCCGTTTACCATCATGTGGTGTAGCAGATAACATGATTAGTGTATCAGATCGACCTGCCAGAAGTTGTGCAATTTCTGCTCTCTGAGCTTTAGTCTTACCACGTTCTGCAACATTGTGAGCTTCATCAATAACGATCACATCCCAGCGGGCATTTTCGAGGTGATTCCGGAATTCGTTATCCTGCTTAAGTGTATCAATAGAAATAATTGAGCGGTCATAATAATAGAATGGGTTCTGATGAGTGGGAATCTTTGATCTCACCCTCTGAAGTCCTATAGAATCGAGTCGAACCAGGGGGATAGAAAATCGGCTCCAAATCTCTTTTTGGAACTGAGTGAGCATACTTTTGATGGCGACAACCAGAATTCGTCTTGCTCTTCCCCGGCGGATAAGCTCAGAAAGTAGAATTCCGGCTTCGAGGGTTTTTCCCAAACCAACTGCATCGGCAATGAGTATTCGCTGCCTTGGTTGTTCCAATGCCTGAATCGCCGGTTGAAGCTGAAATGGAAGAACATCCATTGCAGCCTTATGGCCGATAGAAACTTTGTTGTGAGTTGGAGCAGTTTGTCGCATAAGACTTTCCAGATGGAGTCTGGTTTTAATCATGCGGCTGCTTGTATCTGCAACCAGTTTGGTTTTTTTGGGATCAAGAATCTGTATTGAACCTGGAAATTCGGCTCCGTCGATGAAAATGGCTTCTTTATTTCGTACAATTTCTGAAATACCAATGACATGCAAAGCCTGATTTCCACCGGAGGTCTTTTCAACCCGCCTGATACGCCATTCACAATTTCGGATTAAAACCCGCAGACCGGGTGTGTAGATAGTCATGATTGAGAGCCTTATAAAATTCTATAATAGTCTTTGTTTGAAAGCATATCTTCCATCAGGAGATTTGTATTAATCTCAAATTTTCATTTTTACCCGCAATACTCATAATAAGCATTTTCTAAGATCTTAATATTAATCCGAAACTCATTGTTGAAATTTTATGAATTTCTTTATAATTGAACTGGGCCGGAAACAGAAAATTACCAATAATGATTTTACTGATAAAAATGGCTTCGTTTCTACATTGATTTTGAAAAAATGTCGGTTAAGACAATATAATAGTATACTTGGAAAATAACAAACTGAGCTATCAGGTCTATTTATTAAATAAACAGGAAATTTTGAGTTAAGCTGCTGAAAAATGGAGATGATATATTGCTCTCCTGAAAGAATACTATTTACAAACAATTACGAGTTAATGATAGTGGTAAAGATTGCAATTCTATATAATAATAAAATCAGCAGTTTGAGAAAAATTGAAGTGTTTTTACTTTACCAAAGCTCCTGAATTATATTTAACTTTATGAAATAGAGATAATATTTATCAGGGCTAATTTAAATGACACTACTGATCATGAAGCTTACATTGTAGTTGATACTAAACTAAAGAAAATACTTACTAAAGAAGATTCTTTGAAAATCAGGAATTCAATAATGTAAGGGGGTTCAATGAACCCCTTACATTATGATGAAGTAAATAGATGTAAGGTTCAATAATTTGAACCATTATATTATATACCCCTTGGCTTTGAGCAGTTCCGCAGTCAGAATACATCCACCGGCGGCGCCCCTGATCGTATTATGGTGCAAACCTGTGAATCTGATATCGAAGATATTGTCAGGACGCAGTCTTCCCAACGTTACAGTCATTCCGTTTCCGCTGTCCCGGTCTTTGCGGGGTTGCGGCCGGTTCTCTTCACTGCGATAGACAATAGCATTTTGCGGTGCCGATGGCAGTTTGAGCTGCTGGGGAACCGATTTGAAGTTCTGCCAGATCGAGATGATCTCAGTAAGTTCCGGTTTCTCACCGTTAAATTCAAGGCTGACACAGGCTGTATGGCCATGAATGACCGGAACACGGTTGCAGTGCGCACTGATAAGGGGCGCATTTGCATTTACAATCATTCCATTTTCGATTCTACCCAGGATTTTAAGCGGTTCCTGTTCCGATTTTTCTTCTTCACCTTTGATAAACGGAATAATATTATCAATCATATCCAGCGCTGAAGGGCCCGGGTAACCGGCTCCGGAGAGTGCCTGTAGAGTGGTGATAAACATTTTACGAACATCATAACCTGCCTGGATAAGTGAAAAAACCGGAGTCATATAGCTTTGTATGCTGCAATTTGATTTCACCGCGATAAACCCTTTATCCCATCCGTGATTTTTCTTCTGTATAGGGATAATATCTGCATGGGAAGAATTGATTTCCGGAATAATCATGGGAACGTCAGGGGTATAGCGATGTGCGGAATTATTGGAAAGCACAGCAAAGCCTGCCTGTGCATATGAAGATTCCATGGCCGCGACCGCTTTTTTGTCCATGTCAACAGCAGAGAAAACCACAGAGCATTTGCCGGCGGCCTCTTCGATAAGATTGGCATCATGGACTCTGAGGTCCTTTACCGATTCTGGAATCTCACCATTGATCAGCCATCTACCCTGTACAGCTTCGCTGTATTTTTTTCCGGCAGATGCCGGCGATGCAGCAAGAAAGGTGACTTGAAACCAGGGATGATTCTCAAGCAGGCTGATGTAGTTCTGGCCAACCATTCCGGTTGCTCCCAGAATACCGACACTAATCTTGTTAGACATATTTACTCCCAGCATGGCAAAGTTAATTAACCTAAAGAAACCGCTTTCGTTACTGTTGGTTGCGGACCCTTGCCATGCAAATAAAAAAGCCCGCTTTGTATTCACGAAGCGGGCTTTTAATTATAGTCTTTGTTGTTTACGTAAATTAAAAAATACCCGCCTCATCCTTTCCGGTGCGTTTTATATCTGTTGTTTTTATGCAGAAAGTTACGGGTCTCATTTTTTTCCTTTTAAAGATTCCTTTTAATATAAGCGATTTTAAATTAAAGGTCAATACCAAATCAGAAATAAAAGAAAATCCCAAATACCAGTAGGCAGTAGTCAGTAGGCAGTAGTCAGTAGGCAGTAAATCAGTAGGCAGTAAGTCAGTAGGCAGTAAGTCAGAAGTCAGAAGTCAGAAGTCAGAAGTCAGAAGGCGGACTGATTGACCACTGATCTCTGACCACTGATCACTGACCTCTGACCACTGACCACTGATCTCTGACCACTGATCTCTGACCACTGACCACTGATCACTGACCACTGATCACTGACCACTGATCACTGACCACTGACCACTGATCACTGACCACTGACCACTGATCACTGACCTCTGACCACTGATCACTGACCTCTGACCACTGATCACTGACCTCTGACCTCTGACCACTGATCTCTGACCTCTGGTACTGTTCAAATGTACATATTTTTTTCTTGCATACTGTTCAAATGTGCAGTATATTAAAAGCACAACCAGGAGGTAAACCCATGAAGTATCAAAATCAGATCTGTGACGAAACTGTGGAGCAAATGACTCTGCCGCTTTTTCAACCGTTACGCTTATGGAGTCCCCGTCCAAACAAAGTTCGTTCGGAAAAGATCAATAAAGAGCTCTGTGCTCCAGTATCGATGCCTGTCAGAACTTTTACAATGAGGGGTGGGTATATAAGTGATTCGGTAGGGATACGCCGGATGGTAATTGCCGGGAAAATCTTTAAAACTGCAGGAGCGCTGATATAAATGACTGTTTTTGAACTCACTTCAGAGCAGCAGCGGGTTTACTCTTTTATTATAAAGCATCGTCAGCAGACCGGATTTCCTCCCACAGTCAGGGAGATTGCCCAGGGTTTGGGTTATAAGAGCCCAAATAATGTTCGTCAACACCTCCGGCTTATCGAACAGAAAGGTTTTATCCGTCTTATGGCTGGTAAAGCCAGGGGTATCGAAATAACTTCTTTTGAGGAAAACCAGCCCGATGAGGCTGATGAGAGTGTATCGGTACCTCTTATTGGCACGGTTGCGGCTGGTAAACCAATAACTGCTATTGAGAACGTTGACGGCTATGTTACTTTAGACAAATCGATTTTCAAGGGTGAGGGGTTGTTTGCGCTTCGGATCAGGGGTGACAGCATGAACGGTATGGGGATACTTAACGGGGATATCGTTGTTGTGCGGCGCAAGTCAACTGCTGAACATGGTGAAGTGGTTGTGGTTATTATCGATGGCGATGCTACACTCAAGCGTTTTATTAAAGAGAACGGTAGAGTTCTTCTTCGTGCTGAAAACCCTGCGTATTCTGATATTGTGCTTTCATCAATGAATTCCATTCAAATTGCCGGTAAGCTGGTTGGGGTAATCAGGAAATACTGATTCTATGGATGTGCTATCTAAATTGCAGGTGCTTTCTGATGCATCTCAGTATGATCTGGCCTGTGCGTGTGGAACCAATGGATCCGATCGGCGTCGCCGTGGCACTGATGGAGCCTGGCTTTATCCGGTTTCGCTTCCCAGGGGTGGATTCTCGGTGATGCTTAAGACATTGATGTCAAATGTCTGTGTTAATGATTGTAAATATTGTCCCTACAGAAATACTGTCGATGTCCCCCGTTGTACCATTGGTTCTGATGAGATGGCCCGTTTATTTATGGAGTATGTGAATCAGAAGAAGGTATTCGGGCTTTTTTTAAGTTCCGGGGTGGTCAAATCGCCCGATTCCACGATGGAATTGCTTAACGATACTGCCAGGATTCTTCGCAGCAGATATCAATACCGGGGTCATATTCATCTGAAGGTTATTCCGGGGGCATCTGAAGGAGCTATCGAAGATGCGCTGAGTCTGGCAAATGCGGTTTCTGTCAATATCGAAACTCCTGGAGAAAAACATTGTGCTAATCTGTCATCCAGAAAGGACTATTACCGGGATATCATCGGTCCGCTTAAGTTTATAAATGAAATGACTTCCAGAAAAGTGGAATTCAGGAAAATAAGGAAAACTACCCAGTTTATTGTGGGGGCATCCGATGAGACTGATGCGGAGGTGATAAAATATACCGCGGGTTTATATACAAAGCTCAAGTTAAACCGGGTTTATTTTTCCGCATATCAGCGGGGGCTGGGTGATAAGAGTATTCCCGGAGAGCAGAGGGTTTTCAATAGTTGTGAAGATAATTTTCTCAGGGAGCATCGTCTTTACCAGACCGATTTTCTTTTGCGCTCATATGGTTTTAAAAGTGATGATGTTATTTTTAATCAACAGGGAAATCTTGCCTTGGATAAAGACCCGAAGCAGACCTGGGCCATGGGACATCCGGAGTTCTTTCCGGTAAATGTAAACAGGGCCGGTGTTATGGAGCTTCTTCGGGTACCGGGAATCGGTCCTTTGACAGCGCAGAGGATCGTCAGTTTGCGCAGGGAAGCGAAATTTGGTAATGCAGACAGGTTGCCCCTTAAGGGCAGACGGTTGGATCTGGCCCGGCAATTCATATCCGTGTAGAGACACCCCACCGGGGTGTCTCTACAACGGGGTATCTCTACGGTCGTATGCCCGTGACGAATGGTTTTTTATGACAGATGTTCACACAAACAATCTGCCGGTTGTTAGCGGCAATATCCGGATTGGTACCAGTGGTTATTCTTATAGTGACTGGATTGGTGTATTGTATCCTGCCGGTACCAGACAATCGGATTTTCTGAGGGTTTATGCGTCGGAGTTTGACATTGCTGAGCTTAATTTTTCCTATTATCGAATGCCTGAGGCCAGGCTTAGTGCCAGAATGGTATCGGTAACCGGCTCTGAGTTTCTTTTTTCTGTGAAGGCGCATAAAAGCTTGACACACCAGTATTCATCGGCTGGCATGGCATCTGATGTATCGGAGTTTATAAGGGGAATAGAGCCTATTGTGGAGGCATCAAAATTGGGGGTTATTCTCTTACAGTTTCCTTTCAGTTTTCATTATAACAGGGATAACCGGGCATACCTGGACAAGTTGTGTGCTCAGTTTGGTGAGCTTCCTCTGGCAGTGGAGTTTCGCAACCGTTACTGGCAGCGGGACTCGGTTTACCAGGGATTGAAAGAGCGTGGAATTACATATGTTAATGTGGATGAACCGGAATTATCCGGATTGCCTCTTGCTCAGAATTTGGTGACATCTGAAATCGGATATGTGCGTTTTCATGGACGAAACAATGAAAACTGGTGGACAGGAGATAATGTCAGCCGTTACGATTACTTTTATAATGATGGTGAACTTGGGGAGTGGGTTCCTAAAATTGAGTCGATGGCAGCGCAGTCCTCACTGGTTTTAGTGGTTTTTAATAATCACTCCAGGGGGCAGGCGGTGGAGAATGCCAGGAAGTTGAAACAGATGTTAAAAATAAAAACTGATATTTGAGCAGCTTGGGACAGACCTGCCCCGGAGGTAAATTTATGAAAAGTAAAAATTCATCTCTGGGGTAGATGCCATGACCTTGAAATTTGTATGGTTCGCGGCTTTGGCCGCCCTTCGCATTTCCTCTCAAGGTACTTGTATATAGACTGTTAGCAAGTGCTTACGGAGAGTGGAGAAGCCGTGAACCATGTAAGTAATCGGGGGATGCTGTGAGTACAGCATAAAAATTGCTAATTAACTAAGGGGAATGACGGTTGCTGATCTCAGTTTTTCAGGAAAATCAATTTTGGCAGGATGATTAAAAAATACAGGCCTTTGTGTATGGATAAAGTATTGAAATTAATGAAGATAAAATGTGTGGTTTTAGGTAATTGTTTGAAGTTGAGGATGGCTTTTATCTGAGATTGCGGATTTTTTTAAATAATTATTAATCAGAGTTTTTTAAGCTTTATGGAACGAACGATACTTCATATAAATGTGGTTAATTTTTTTGTGGCTGTTGCCAGGGTATTAGATTCTTCTATTGTTTCCTATCCGGTTGGGGTAAGAGCATCTGGTTCCCGCAGAGTGCTTATGGATATTTCTGCAGAGGCCAGAGAGGCGGGGGTGATGCGGGGGATGACTTTGGAGGCGGCCAGACGCAAATGTCCCGATCTGCGGGTAGTTGACCCGGTGCCTTCAGAGTATCACAGGGCAGAGAAGTTTCTTTTTGAGCAGGCCACTCAGCTTTCGCCACTGGCTGAACCTGCTGGCCCGGGGCATCTTTTTATCGATCTGACCGGCACCAAACGGCTTTTAGGACCAGCTGTTGATGTAGCTGATTCCATGCGTAAGAGAATAAAGCTGGACTGTCGTTTTGATTGTACGGTCGGGCTTGCTGCCAGTCGCCTGGTAAGTAAGATTGCTACCAGGGTAATAAAGCCGGTTGGGCTTTGTACTGTTATGGCTGGTTGTGAGGAGGATTTTATGGCACCGCTTCCGGTGTCTTTTCTTCCAGGTCTTGAGCAGCGTTATATAGAGCAGCTTTTGCAATTTAATTTGCGGCTGATTAAAGATCTGAACCGGATCCCGGCATCGACTCTTGCCACGGTACTGGGTCCATCAGCATACGAAATCAGCCGCCAATCTCATGGAATAGATGACACGCCGGTGCGGGAGTTTCTCAAACCGGCTCCATCGGTGGGTGAGAGACTCACCCTGGGGGAGCAGACAAACGATGAATCTCAGATAGCAGCTGAGCTTTTTGGTATGGTATCCAGAGCCGGTATCAGAATTCGCAAAATGGGGCTGGCTGCAGCTAAGATTCGTCTGGGATTGACCTACGCAGATGGTTCCCAGGTTTGCAGGTCTGTCAAATTATGCAGACCGCTCAGGGGGGATCTGAGCCTCTATGAGCAATGTGCTTTGTTGTTGGGCAAAATATTTACCCGCCGGGTACGTATTACTGAATTGGATGTAGAGTTTCTTGAGCTTACCTTTCCTTATGGTCAGATGGATCTTTTTGAGGATAATATGCGGGAGGAGAAGCTGATGGGAGCTATGGACTGTATACGTGATGCATTCGGAGAAAAAGCGATTAAGTACTGGGGGCGCTCAGTAGCATAAATTAACGGAAATCAGAACCAATAAGAATAAATATCAAATCAGTCAAAAACAATCAGATAGGAATCGGAAATATAATTATTACTGCGACAATTAAATATCACTCATACTTCGACCCTCTTTCGTAAAACTACGGAGGGTATGAGCGTAAATGAAAACTTCTAACCCGTTACAATTAAAAAAATGGGTAATATTTAATCGCCGGAATAATAAATCAGATATAAACTTCTGATCTCTTATCGTTCAGATATACCTTCTGATCAGTTTCGTATATTTTCATCTGATTATCATCTGATTATCATCTGATTGTTTCTGATTGTTTCTGATTTGAAATTTAAATATAAGGATACTTATGATTTTTACGCTGGAAAATCTCCTCTATTCCTATTCAAAAAACGACCGGTTTTCACTTGGACCGCTCTCGCTGTCTTTGCGCTCGGATGTCATAACTGCGCTGGTGGGTTCAAATGGCAGCGGTAAAACCACCCTGATCAGGGTGCTTCTTAATGAGCTTGTAAATTATGGCGGGGTTTATTCCATCGATTCCAAACCGGTAAGCGACATTTTTGGCACTGTGCTTTATGATTTCGGGATCGGTTATGCGCCAGAAGACCCGCTGTTAGATGAACAGTTAAGCGGTTACGAGATTCTCTGCATTGTTAAAGAGATCCACGGTATAAAAAATGAGATCTTTGAAAGCTGTATCGCTCAGTACCGTCACATTTTTATGCTGGAGTCCTGGTTTGATACTGCTCCTTGTAAAGAATATTCCCAGGGAATGCGTAGAAAAATTTCCCTGATGATAGCATTTTTGAGCGCATCCAGTTATCTGATTATCGATGAGCCCACTAACGGGCTTGATCCGCTGTCGGTTTTCGGGATCAAAAAGCTTTTGACACAGTATAAGGAGCAGGGAAAGGGTGTGCTTGTTTCTTCGCATATGCTGGATTTCGTGGAAAAAATAGCCGATAACATAATCATCCTTAAAAAAGGAACTCTTGCTTTTGCCGGAACCGTGCAGCAGCTTATGGAAAGCTGGCCTGGCAAGAGTCTGGATGAGATCTATTATCATCTGTTTACAGGCTCTGATCATCTGAAGGAGTATTCTGTCTAAAAATGAGTAACTCACCTGTTCAGCAACATTTAATAAAGCAACTGGTTGGACCGCTGGCGCAGAAGAAACTTTCCTGGTCAAAGGGGGGAGCTCTGGGGGTTTTGTTATTTGCTCTTTTTGAATTCATTTCCATGATCAATCCAAATGCACCACGTATTCCGGTACCATGGCTTCTGGCACTGACCATCTGGACTGGTCAGATTACAATATTTGTTAAAACAGCTTCCTTTCTGCGTTATCCCAGGCGGGAGGATTTCTTTTTTGTCATGGCCATGAGCAGTGATCAGCGTAAAAAACTGGCAAGAGAGTCGGTTTCATCGGTGCATGATGCAATCTGGCCCTTTATATTTTGTTCACTGGGTGCAGGTATGGTGCTGGAGTTTCTGGTTTTCAGAGAGCATTCGCTTGTAAATCTTCTGGTGTTACCGGTACTGGTCATTGCCGGGGCATGGATAATTTTTAAAGCTGGTACGGCAATTTTTAACAAAGGTATTATTCGTCCTACTGTTAAAGATGAGCGCCGTCAGGGTAACAGTTTTCTTAATGGTGCGGCAATTTCCTCTTTTTACTCTTCAATGGTGATTAAAATCTCAAAAGCAGCCGGTTTGCTTACGCCACTTAAGATCAGGCCTTTTGTGATCAGAAATGTCATGTATCTTTTGCGCAGTGATCCGCTGCAGTTCTTTTTGTTTACATGCACAGCACCGGTTCTGCTTGCTTTGTTCATGTTGTTATTAATCAAACAATCTTCACCTTTTATGGAGTTTTTTACAATACTCACTGTTTTTGTGCTCAATTCCTACTATTCTTCACATCTTCAGGAAGCCACAGTGAGGCTTCAGCAATGCCCTTATTATAGTTACAACCCACGACTTCTGCTTTCGACTCATCTTTTTACTGTTGCAGCTTTATCTCTGCCTTTTGTGTTTATTTTTCTGGTTGCCGTAAATGTTCATCTGATTTCAGTAAGCGGCCTTTTTCGTGTGATGACTTTTCTGTTTGCACTTGCCGCAACATTTTTGATCAACTGCAGAGCTGTACTTCATCCGCAAAGAAAAGATTCGGAATCAGGGACTGATTTTCTGATTTTTATCTTTGTTGTTGCCCCGGGGCTTTTTATTCCCTTTTTTGGATGTATCTTCCCTTTATTGGGGGTTACTGCAGTCACCTTACTGGAATGGGAAACGGTTGTTCAACACCGTCTGGCCACAGTGGCTGGCCATTCCAGCGACTGACATAAAATGTCCAGATCATGAAAACAATCCTATGCGCAGTCAGCCATTTTTCTATCCTGCGAGGGGTTCTTTCACCGCAGATGATTTGTAAAAACTGCCAGTGAAATGGGGTATTTATCGGTTGCTCTGAGCGATCGCAACAATCTTTACGCTCTACCTGAATTTCTCAGCTGCTGCAGTGTGTACGGGTTAACTCCTGTTATTGCCGCCGAGCTGACCGGTAATGGTGGTGATGCACTGCTTTATGCCGAAGCGGACCAGGGGTTTTCAAA
>DATAMG010000053.1:0-38278 GCA_036260705.1 Chitinispirillaceae bacterium
ATCGATATCTTTTGGCTTTATCAGTTTTCCGGTAAAAAGATGCAGCCTTTGGAGAAGTGGCAGACCGTTTCATAGCTGAAGGGGGCATAGCCGGCTAAAGGACATTGGGGCATTTTTTTTTCCGAAGTTACGGCCATCACCCCGGAGATAACTTTTTACTTTTCAAAAAATCACCTCCGGGGCAGGTATAAGAAAAAAACCGAAATTACCCAAAAAACGCCAATTCCATCCATTTTCCACAGAGCAGACCTAAAAACATCTACGGCTGATCTGTTCCAATCAATCATACCCGAGATGCAGTTTAATCTCACCTTACCGGTAGGTCTTCTGTAAAAGCTGTCGCTGAGACATTTTAAGGTACAGAGGTGTGTACCAAGGATATGGACCACCCCGTTTATTATGGAAGGATTGTTTGTTCCTGTTGCGAACAGCGAGGTGGGGCTTTTTTCCGGCCATTACCCCGGAGATAACTTTTTACTTTTCACAATTTCACCTCCGGGGAAAATATAAGCCACTTTCATCAGTGGGACAGGACAAGATCAAAAAATGAGCTGCTTTTAACCGGCACTAAAGCAAAAATGCTCTGTCCTGAATTCAGTTTTTGTCTGTAGAAGAAGGTAACATTCTATTGTACTTCTGTCCAAAACCAGAAGCCAAATTAACAAATCAGATGAAGTCAAAATTCAAAATCAGCTTCCAGAACCCTTTCAGACTCTCCAGTATCAATGAATTTGATTATTCTTGATCTTTCCGGAAGCATATCTCTGAAAAGTGAGCCCCACTCAATAAGACAAACGCCATTACCATAAAGGTAATCATCAAAACCTAACTGCGAAAGCTCTGATGCATCACTGAGACGATAAAAGTCAAAATGATAAATATTGATAGTTGCAGTGAGGTAAATATTTAAAATTGAAAAACTGGGACTTCTTACCGTAACATTATCACCCAATGAAGCCACAAATCCACGCACAAATTCAGTTTTGCCAGTCCCCAAATCTCCATCAAGAATAAAAACATCACCAGGTTTTACTCTTTGCGCCAGTCTGGCACCAACATTACGGGTCTGTTCAACGGTACTGGTATGTATTTGCACAAAAGTTATCATTTCGCTTGAAAAATTCCCAGGGGCATAATCATCTCTTCAGGAGAAATACCACCTTTTTGGAAACTTGCACTATACTCTTTCTGATAAAATTCGAACTTTTCAGGATGTGAAAAATAAAAGTTTTCTTTTGCGATTAAAAAATTGGTTTGTTCACCAAATGATGGCAATCCGAAATGTAAAGGATCTGAAATAAAAACAATCCTTCTTTCATCAGCTGATATATCCCTGCCAAACTTATATCTGCGATTTTTTAAAATATTTTGGGTATTGTATATTTCAGTAGCCCGACTGCAAAGAACTGATCCATGATCAGATGTCAGAATAAGATTAACATTCTGAGATGCAAGTAAATTGAGAACCTTGAGAAGCTCAGACTTTTGAAACCATATATCAGTCAGTAATCTTCGACTGTTTTCATCGCTCCGAAAATCATTTATCTCCTGTGCATTGAAACCGAAATGAGAAACGTGCTCATCAATGTCCAAAGTAAGAGTAATTAGTTGTGAGCTATGGCAGGCCTGGATTTTATTCAATATATTTGCGGCGTCATCAGTACTATGGATAATTGAATAATATGGTTCCGAATCTGATATTAATGTCCCGTTTTCTGAAAAATTCTTATAAAGAAGAATATCCTCCCGGCGATTGGGATTTGTTTTACTGCTATCAACCGGTTCTGATAAAAGGTCGGGATATTTTGCTGCAATATGAAAAGGAAGTTCACCGGCAAAAAATGCATTACGTGAAAACTCTTCCGAAGATGGTAGTGTTGACAGAAAGAACTGCCTATTGACTTTATATAGTTCATTTAATGCCTTCTCAATATAAATATATTGATCGAAACGCATCCCGCTTATGACAACCAGTATACTTTTTTTATCTTTGGTTAAAAGTGGCCTGACTATTTTTTCTATCACATAGTGCCCCAGAAGAGGAGCGTTCTCCGGTTTATTTATCCATAGCCCATAAGAGTGAACTATAAAATTGGAAAATGCAATTGCGGTATCCGATTTCAAACCTGACAGAGTCTGACGCAATCCTTCATCACCAGTGTTTTCAATTTCCAGATCCCAATTGACCAGTATTTCATAAATCCTGTAAAAATCTTTAAGACTTACATTTGAAGAAAGTGTTGTTTTGATTTCAGAATAGCTGCGTACAAACGACTCTTTTACCCGTTGTGAAGCAGCTCTGGAAGGATTCACAAGCTTTTTGCAGATAGATAAAATCTGACTCGTAGTAACAGGCCTGGTAATGATTGCATCGCTTTTTGCTCCAGTCACACCTTTCTTTGGGCGCTCAGATTCGCCCTGTGATATGAGTACTATCGGCAGATTTGGATTTATTTTCCTGATCTCACTTATTATTGAGCTACTGTCATTGCCATTCACCTTATCATCAATCAAAATCAGATCACCGATTTTTTCATTCTGGTGCAAAATAGAGAGCAGATCGACACTGTTGAAGACCGGAATTACACTGTAACCCCTGGTCTCCAGAAATGTTATCTGAGAACGAAAAAACTCAATCTCGCCATCAACCCATAAAATTTTCTTGCGTCCAGCAGACACGTTTTCTCACCTTTCAGCAGTCATTGCATTATTTACCCGCCACAAAGGCATATATTTACTTTTTTCCAATCATTTCAAGTCCGTTCATATACGGCTTTAAAACCTCCGGTACTCTCACCAACCCATCTTCTGTCTGATAGGTTTCAAGTATGGCTACCAGTATTCTGGCTGTGGCCAATCCACTTCCATTAAGAGTATGCACAAAACGTGGTTTGTTATCTGCTTCTGAAGCTCTATATCTGATATTCATTCTGCGCGCCTGAAAATCCTCGAAATTACTGCATGAAGAAACTTCCAGAAACTTTCCTTCACCCGGAGCCCAGGCTTCCAGATCATAACACTTTGCCGCAGCAAATGACAAATCTGCATCACACAAAGCCAATGTTCTGTAATGAAGCCCTAAAGCCTGAAGAATCCCTTCTGCATCTTTTCTCAGCAGTTCAAGTTCATCGTAAGATTTCTCTGGCTCGGTAATCTTCACCAGTTCAACTTTATTGAACTGATGTACCCGTAAATAACCTTTTGTATCTTTCCCGTAAGAACCGGCTTCACGTCTGAAACATGCGCTGTATGCACAGTATTTTACCGGGAAATTTTTACTGTCAAGCATTTCATCCCTGTGAAGATTGGTTACAGGAACCTCTGCTGTGGGTATGCAGAAAAGATCATCTTCGTTAACATAATACATCTGCTCTTCACTTTTGGGAAGCTGACCTGTTCCAAAAGCACTCGCCCGGTTAACCAGAAATGGCGGAAAAATCTCTGTATAACCGTTTTTACGGGTATGAGTATCCAGAAAGAAATTGATCAGTGCACGATCAAGAAGAGCTCCCTGTCCTTTTAGAACCGGAAAACCTGCTCCACTGATCTTTGCCCCCCTTGGGAAATCGATAATATCCAAAGCTGTACCTATTTCCATATGATCTTTAGGCTTAAAATCAAACTCAGGTGCCCTTCCCCATTCATAAACCACTGCATTGTCTTTTTCACTTTCCCCGTGTGGAACACTCTGGTGAGCAATATTTGGAATACGAATCATTATATCACGAATCTTCTGCTCTGTATTATCAAGTTCTGTATCCAGATTTTTAATTGACTCGGAAACCTGTTTCATTTTTTCCATTATCTCAGAAGCATCCTTTTTTTCTTTTTTTAGAGCTGCAATCTGCTGAGATGATGTATTTCGAAGATTTTTGAGACTTTCAGCTTCTTTAATAATATCCCTTCGCCGTGAATCATAATTCAATAAAGACTTAATATCAATTGAACACTTTTTATTGTTTACGGCATTTTGTACCAGCTCCGGATTATCCCTTATTTTCTGGATATCAAGCATTTTAACTCACTCCTTGGGAGGATTTGATGAATAAAAAATGGGAAAAGATAATAAATATACATGATGTGAGTTAAATTTTAAACCTAAATTCAGCAGTAGAAGTACCTGCAAAAGGCCGGATTGAAATAATAAGGCTGAAAAAAATAGCAGTTATTACCAGCTTGAGATTGTATGCAGAAGTCATCAAGCTGTCAGATTTACCAGAAATGCCCCTGGGAAAAACCTGAACAAATCTCCGATAGCCGGTTGATTTTCCAATTGAATAGATTCACCAGTAATAACATTGTACCAGTCTTGCCCTGATAGTGGGATTTCAGCAGGAAATTCAAGTGATGTATCCGCCCAGATTTCTTTGGAAAGCGGGATCTGATTTTCATTAATGATACTGGTTAAAAAGCGGGGGACAGCCACAACTGCCCATTGAGTATCATATTTACGGGCAAATGCCAGGATATGTTCCCTATAAATACCACTGACTGTAAGGGGAATATATGCACCTCTCTGAAAAAGTTCCGCCCGGTCATTTCTAGCCTTGTTACATCGATATATAAGAAACAACTTTATACGTCCATCTTTCCATTTGGATAACAGAAATCTGATAAAATCCGGAAATTCTGAAATTGAGACCTGTTTTAATTCGTTTAATAATGCTTTTCTTATATCAAAGTCAACCGGCTTGCGGTTATCAGGATCGACCAGATTCAAATCCCAAAGCTCAGTTCCCTGATAAAAGTCAGGTACTCCGGGAGAAGTAATTTTTAATAATACCTGCGATAAGGAATTATAAAGTCCATACTGTGCAACTTTATTCTGAAATGGTACAAATTCATTGAAAAATTCCACAGATTCTTTGCGGTCCAAAACTCTACGAATAAAAGAAAGTAATCCCTGCTCGTATTGATGATTGTAGGCAATCCAATCAGTATGTACTTTCGCCTCTCTGGTAGCTTTCAGCATAAAGTCGCTTATTCTTTTTTCTAATGCAGCCTGATCTTCCTCATATTGAAAAGTACCCACAAGTGTCTGGTACAGAAGGTACTCATCATTGGAATCTGGAATAAAACCATTTTCATCATTTTCTTTATGATATTTATTTATTTTAGCCCAATTTTTAATTTGAAAATTCCACTCATCCGGAATTTCTGATAAGACATTGATTCTGGCCCTTAAATCCTCTCCACGTTTTGAGTCATGAGTTGATGTGGCATTCATAGAGTTAGGCCAGAAACGTACCCGTTTACTGTTAAAGTGATGATAAGTTTCCGGGTGAATTCCAAAGATTTGCGGAAAGCCACCAACTTCATTGAGCGATATCAAACGGTTATAATTATAAAAAAGGGTATCTTCAAAACCTTTTGCCATCAGAGGCCCTGTAAACTGTTGAAACCTCATTACCACATCGGTCCAGCTCTTCTTTTCTTCATCTGTGGCATAAGGATCAAATTTCAATAACAGGAATTTTTCTATAAAAGCGAATTCACGTGAAAGATCCGGATGAGCTTTTCTGGCATTGTGAATAGCAATCTGAAGATGCATCCGGTCTTCACTGCTGAATATCTGATTGTTAATGTAGGAACGGTAAACAGGAAAATAGATCATCAGTTCGATAAGAGCTTTTCTAAGTCCGTAAAGTGTTATATCGGTTCCTCTGCGATCTTTGCCACTGATATCTTTTATTAGAATTGCCAGATTATCTATGTCTCCTGCCAGATGCGTATCAACGATTATTCTCTTGCAGTTAACAAGCAGCTGTTCAAATCCCATCATATTACCGGTAAATTGATGGTATACCTGTTCAAATAACCTCTGGTTTTCCTTTTTACAGAAAAGCGCGTTAACGTAGTTGCAAAAGTCATATCCGGTTGTGCCCTGAACAGGCCAAACGGTCGGTAGCATCTCATCGAATCCCAAAATTTTCTCAACTATTATATACGATTCTGATGCGCTGCGACGTAACCTTTCAAGATAAGTATGAGGATCGTAGAGCCCGTCTATATGATCTACACGTAAGCCATTGATTTTACCCTGATTAATCAACTCAAAAATCAATCCATGAGTGTTCCTGAAAACCTGCTCGTCTTCAACTCGCAATGAAATCAGATCATTTACCGTGAAAAACCTGCGATAGTTGAGCTCTTCTGTAGCTACTTTCCAGAATGAAAGTTTGAACAGCTGTTCAGAATGAATGGAGTCTATAAAAGAAAACGATTCCGGCTTACCAGGTACACCATTAAACTCTGCTATTATTGAATCAATGAATTCTCTTATGGCATTATCTGTTGTGTACAATTCCCAAAGAATAGATTTGGTAAAAGACGATTGCAGTTTTCTTTCGTCCATCTGATGTATACCAGGGAGATTCTTAATTGAAAAAAGCACACCCAGAAGCTTTATAAGTCCGGAATGGTTTGTACCCAGTTCACTTTTCAGTTTAACTAACCCATGCTCCATTACCAACGCATAAGTTTCTATACGCAGTGGAAATCTATGGTCATAATATCGCAAACTGAAACCATCTTTATCATAAGTAATTTTTATCTCCCCTTTTTCCAGACAATCACCGTAAACATTGCCTAAAATCGGGGTCAGAAGCCGCCCGCGAATAGTCTTATACCGATGATTCCATTCGATATCAAAATATTGACACGGAAGGTCTTCCCTGCCATGCTCAAAAAGCTCCATTAGAAGCTTGTTCTGGTAGTCGATAGCCATATGGTTTGGAACGATATCCTGAATCCACCCCATTCGATATTCATTAATCTTAGCAATAAGATTCTCAAAATCAGCATTACTTCCGATTTCATCATTAATGCTGCGATGATCAGTGATATCATAACCGTGAAGACTGCCCTTTTTGGCCTTAAAGATCGGGGATGCGTAAATATGAGATATACCCAGCTCCGCCAGATACGAGATGATTTGTTGCGCATCTTTTAAAGTAAATGTATGATTGAATTGAAGCCTGTAGGTGGCAAGCGGAATATCCATAATATGTTTTCTGTATGAATTGTTTATTTTTTTTTTATATCAATAACAGAACTAAGAACTATCACTGATTTATAAGCTAAACTGATCAATATTAATCAAAAAGTCTGCCATAGGAATATCTGCTTTTCTGGCTTCATTTTAACCCTTTATTAAGTTAATCACTATGGCTTGTACATTGATGTATTAAAGAATAAGAGAGAAATCAAAAAAATGAGCAGATGCAATAATGTGATATCTCCTGACGAATTAGGGACAATCTATTCTGCAGGAAAGTATCAGGTATAATGTGAATTCAACTCAAGTTATTGAAAAAACTATCCCGGTAGTAATCGAAAACCGCCGGCCTGTTTCTGCAGAAAAAGAACTCTGTCTTGGCGGAGTTCCGGTAGGATGCAAAGAAAACTGTACCGGACTCAAATACAGCCTCTGGGATGGGATATTTTCCAATGCTATGCTTGCATTAATGGAAACTTTCTCAGTTGCTGCAGCTGTTTTTATTAATGCACCACCTCTGGCAATTTCAATTTTAAGTAGTCTTCCATTGCTTCTCAGCTCAATAGGACAATTTCTAATACCACGAATAATTGACCCCTCCAGAGGACGCAAGCATTATGTTTTGCGAGGCACACTCTCTCAAAGCGTGTTTCTCTTTATTCTGGGATTTACCGGCTGGCTCAGCCCCCAGGTTCGTCCTTGGGCCTATGTTATAATTTTCAGTCTTTATGGTTTCAGCGGCAATGTCGTTTCTGGATTATGGATTGCCTGGATGGGCGATATGATTCCTTCCTCTGTCAGAGGACGTCACTTTGCCTGGAGAAACCGCTTCTTTTCTGCTACACAGCTTGTGTGCGCTATAGGAGCCGGTATCATTTCCCGCAAATATACTACAGATAATGCCCCATGGCTTTTTTTCGCATTTGTTTTCTTTGGTGCTTCATTTTTTCGCCTGATCTCAAGCTTTATGCTTAATTGTCAATACGAACCGCCTAACACCGCTACTAACAGCTCCGATTCTTTACTCACGTCCTTAAAATCAGATCGCAATTTTTTGTTTTACAGCGTTTCTGCTGCACTGATGCTTGGAACGGTCGCCATATCCGGCCCTTTTTTCAATGTCTGGTATGTCAGAGATCTCAAATTTGATTATTTCACCCTTTCTGTTGCCGCTGCAGCTACAATTCTGGGCACTATCATTTCTTTACCTTTCTGGGGAAAACTTGCTGACAGTATGGGTAACCGAAGAGTAATCCTTTGGACCGGATTTTTAGTATCAACAGTTCCAATTCCCTATATTTTCTCCAGTTACAGCTGGCAGATCTGGGTCTTAAACTTCTATACCGGGCTATGCTGGAGCGGGTATAATCTATCAAATTTTAATTATCTTCTAAGCGCTGCCGGAAAAGTCAAACCAGAAAAAAAAATAAGCATTTCGGTCGCAATCACCGGACTTTCCGTTTTTTTCTTCAGCCTTTTGGGAGGATTCTTATCAACCAGGCTTCCCGCTATTTTTGGATGGCAACTGAAAACGCTATTCCTGCTTTCATCTGTTTTGCGTTTCGTCATTTATGGATTCCTTTTTTTCCGTTTTCCTTCTTATGAAGCCGAGCATTTGAAATCTATGGAAGTTTTCCATCAGATTCCAGGCTATCGGGCTGGTATGGGTATTTTGAGAAATGCATTCAGAGCAGTCAGAAGAGTATAAATCTTTAGCACCCAGCTATTGCAGTTACTGGTATTTTTCTTGTATTTTTAAAGATCATTTTCTGAATTTGAAAATGCTATCGCTAATCAGTTTACTCTGCTGGAAAATTGTTTTGCTTGAAAGGATCTGATTTTCATGCGCTCTTTTCTTATTTCTTCTCTGCTTCTGGTTTCAACAACCATTTTCTCAACTGTATATGCAACAGAGAACCTGAAAATTGCGTTCTTTGGTTCCAGTACCTGTGGTGAGTGTCTGAAAATAAAAGAGGAACTTCTTTATCCTATGCAAAAGCTGCATAAAGATGCTCTGGAAATAACAATTTATGATACAGATAAAGATTCTGATCTTTCGATAATGATAAAAATGGAAGATGAATATAAAGTCAAAACTTCTGCACCTCAGGAACTGTTTTTCCCTGACACATTCCTTGCCGGTTATGATGATATCATGAAATATGGTAAACAGATGATAGAAGCACGTTTAGGAAAAAACACCGGTACCATTAAAGAGTTTACAGCAGATAGCTCGGAACTTACCAGCTTTCTTAAAAGCAAAGCAATGGACTGGGGATTTCTGGCCGGAACTATTGCTACCGGTTTAGCCGATGGAATTAATCCCTGCGCCATTGCCACCATGATTTTTCTGATCTCATTTATGGCCACCCGTAAAAGAAGTCGCCAGCAGATTCTTTTAATCGGCTTAACCTACACCGCAACCGTTTTTATTACTTATTTCGCAATGGGATTGGGATTAAAAGGTGTCGTTGACCAGTTTAAAGGTAAATATATTCTTTATCTTATTATCAGATGGGGAGCTTTTACAGCAGCTGCAATTGTTGCTTTTTTAAGTTTTAAAGATGCCATAGTCTTTAAAAAGACCCGTAAGAGTGAAGATATCAGTTTACAATTACCCAAAGCGGTAAAGCTCCGTATTCATAAGGTTATATCCGGAAATCTTAGCGGTACCAGTCTGGTTATCGGTTCCATTACAACTGGATTTCTGGTTACTATTCTGGAAGCTATCTGTACTGGACAAATGTATGTACCTTATATAATTGCCATGACTCAGCGTGAAACACTTCGGATAAAAGGATTTCTTTTTCTTTTCCTATACAACTTTCTTTTTGTTCTGCCTCTATTATTAATTATGATATTTGCCTATTTCGGATTGAAATGGAATGATCTGGCCAAAAAGACTCAACAACACATGGTATTACTCAAAATTGTCCTGGGTGTAGTGATGAGTGGTCTGGCGTTTTATCTGTTAACCGACCTCATTTGAAATATTCAGTAAAGAATAAATCGTATCAACAGTGTCAGGCTAACGGCTGTAATATCAATTGTCAGATTTACCGGACACTACTGATTCATAACACCAAATTGAAATTTCAAATTAACCTTTTTCCATCTCTTTTTCAGGTCTGTTTTTTGCTTTTCGGTGTTTTAATAAGAATTTAACATCTTTCCTACCGTTTGTCTGATCCAAACTTTTTCAAGGAAAATTCGCATGAACCTTTCTGTAGGTTACGGATTTCAGAGCAATATTATAGAGTCTCTGGCGAAATTTCCTGAAGTCACCGAAATTTATGGCAAAATGCATAGTGATATTTTTGGTGGTGGGCGCTGGTCATGTACATTGAATTATGCAGGTCCTGCACAATTAAAAAAAGCAGTCAGTCTGGCCCATAAACATCATATCTCATTTAACTATTTGCTTAACAGTGCAGATCTTTTTGGATTGGAACAGACGATATCAGGACAGAAAAAAATCCGCAACTTTTTAAACTTCCTAAGTTCCATCCAAATCGACTCGGTAACAGTAGCATCTCCGTATCTTCTCAGGCTCATCAAAAAGCAATATCCTCAATTTAAAGTCCGTATCGGTGCATTCGCCCAGATATCTTCAGCAGATCAGGCGATTCAGTGGCAGCAGATGGGTGCAGATATTCTGGTTATCAGTGCAATAAGCTGCAACCGCAGTTTCGAAAAACTTCTCGCCATAAGAAATTCGGTCAACTGTACCCTGGAACTTATAGCCAATTCGAGTTGTCTTCAAAACTGTATCTTCGAAAAAGATCATATGCATCTTCTCAGCAGAAGTTCATGTTCCAGTGATCCTTTAAAAGGATTTCTTATCGATTATTGCTTTCTAAATTGTTCAAGCAGAAGATTGATTGATCCGGTTAACTTTATCCGCTCCTGCTGGATACGCCCAGAAGATCTTCAACAGTATGAAAAAATTGGCTATTCTAATTTTAAAATCGTTGAAAGAAGCAGCCCTGCAGATCTGATCATTAAAAGAGTAAAAGCATATTCACAAAGATCTTTTGATGGCAATCTTCTTTTTCTAATCGCGCCAGTGGCTCAGATTTCCAGAAAGCTGGGTGCTTCAAAAGAAATGAGATTTCGCCTTCTTACCACCATGTTTCGCCCTGACCGCATCAAAGTTAATTCGCTTATTTTGATTTATAAATACACAAAGTATCTCATGTCAGCCGATTTTACTCAACCTGATGCACCGGTAAGTATTGATAATAAAATGCTGGATGGTTTTCTGGATGAGTTTCGTCGCAATTGCAGTGGCTTCTGCACTCATTGTTCTTTCTGCTCAAAGATTACCGAAAAAGTAGTAAAAATAGATAAAAATTACAGTGATTCGATAATATCGATAGCACGCAAGCTTGATTCTTCTGTAATAGACAGTACTCTGTGGTTATCACCCCCTAAAAGCAGGAGAGTTTATGAGTAATTCAACCTTAACCGATATTCAATCCCGTGTCCGTTCTGTAATTGCCTCGGTTTTTAACGTTAATGTGAATCTTCTCTTTCCTGAAAACCGTTTGTTTGAAGATCTTGGGGTTGATTCTATGGATAAATTGACCCTTCTATTAAAATTGGAAAATGAGTTCGAAGGAGCAATCTCCGATGAGGATGCTTCTGCTTTTACCAGTGTGGGGGCAATTGAACAATACTTTACCAAACGCATCGGGTCTCAAAGCTGTCTTGAAAATAAACAAAGTCCTGATATTTTTTTGTATCATATTAAACCTAAACCGGACGATTCTTTAGTTATGAAAGTGTAAGACATAAAACGTTGCTATTGATCTGATATCTTACAGATAAAAAAGAAAGTGACAATCGCAATACACTCTTTATGCTGGCAGGCCTGTGGACTTGAATGACAGACAAGCAAAAGAGCCACAGCGGTTCACTCTAATAAGAATCGTCCGTTTTAGTTTAAATAACAATTCCTTTCGACAAGCTTTAATAACAGGAATTCATATGCCCAGTAATATACACCTGGCATCGATCGGTACCTCATTACCACCATGCAAAATCTCACAGGAGAAGGCTTTATCTCTTGTAACAAATTATTATGAAAATGAATTAACACCTCGCTCAATATCGGTACTCCAGAAATTATTCAATCATCCCGGCATAAAAAGCCGTAATTTTGCTTTTGATGATATTCAGAAAACATCAACAATCAAAAATGAACATCCAGACAATCGCGTACAGAGGTTTACTGATTGGGCCGTAAATTTATCCAGTAGTGCTGTTATTAATACACTTGGTCCATTGTCATTAAAACCACAAAATATCGACTCTCTTATAGTCAATACCTGTACAGGATACATTTGTCCGGGAATATCCTCGTATCTGATTGAAAAATTAAATCTCAGAAACGATACCAGGGTATACGATCTGGTTGGTACCGGATGTGGAGGGGCAATTCCTAACATTCAGCTTGGAACAAGTTTAGCAAAAGATGGACAAACAGTGGTTTGTGTTTCTGTGGAGATCTGTAGCGCCACCTTTGAAATGGATAATGATATTAATCTTCTGGTTTCAAATTCAATTTTTGGAGATGGGGCAGCTGCAGCCCTACTATGGAATAAACCCATTGGAGTCAAAGTAGTTGATTCTGTCAGTTTGTTTTTTCCTCAATTCAGAGAACATATCCGCTATATACACAAAAACGGGCGTTTACATAATCAGCTCTCATCAACACTACCGGCCATTATCAGGGATAAAGCTCCAGAAGCAGTTGCAACTGTTTTATCCAGAAACAATTTGACCTGTCATGATATAGAGCACTGGGCGATTCATCCGGGTGGAGTAAAAATTCTGAATTATTTACAGAATGCACTTACTCTGACCGATAATCAGATTCAGTACAGCAGATTCGTGCTTGAAAAAAACGGTAACATGTCCTCCCCTACTGTACTTTTCATTTTAAAGGATATTCTGAATAATGGCAATGTAAATAATGGTGACTGGGGCATTGTTATGGCATTTGGCGCAGGGCTTTCTATCTATACTTTGCTTCTTCATTGGGAAAATAAATGAGTTTATCAATGCTGACTTCAATCAGGTATCTATTTGTAGATCTTATATCAAGGTCATCAACTTCAGAACTGATGGATTCACCTTTTTGTGACCAGTTAATGCTGTTACGGACAGTTCATCAGTTTGAATATATAAATTTTTATTTAAGTGGAATCCGTTCTCTGTTAAAACGTACACTGGTTTCTCATATGAAAAAAGAAGGCAGGAAAAGCTATACAATTATCGATCTGGGTTCAGGAGGATGTGATATACCTATATGGTTATTTAAAACTGCACTTCAGCAATCAATCAACCTGATTATTTATTGTATAGAATATAATAAAATAATCGCCTCTTACGCAGCAGATAAATGTAAAATTTTCAATGGCATAAATATCGTGGTAGGAAATGTATTTGATGTCTTAAAGGAGTATGAGGCAGATTATGTAATATCTAATCATTTCATTCACCATTTACCCGATCAGATTATTATAAAATTACTGAAAATAGTGAATTCACAAAGCAGGAATGGCTTTGTGATTAATGATCTCAAACGCAGCCGGACTTCCCTTTTTTTCTTTTTTTTAATTGGATCTGTTTTTTTTCGAAATAGCTTCACTCTTGTGGATGGCTTAAAATCAATAAGCAGAGGGTTTGTCGCTGATGAATTATTGAGATACACGAACCATTCCGGGATAAATTCAGTAATTTCAGATGTTAAACCCGGACATATCTGTATGTATTCATTGCCGGAAATTACTTGATTTCATAAATAAATTTTATCTTTTAAACGCAAAAACCCTTCCGTTTTTCTGCACGCTTATTTTTTAACCAGAATGGTATGATTCTTGCCTTAATATCTTTTATCGGTATTCATACAGGAGTTACTATGTTAACTTTAGCTCTGGTATTTCTGGTAATAGCCATAATAAGTTTAGTTCTGGGATTTAGTAGTATTGTTGCAGCAGCATCTATGATTTTTCAGATCATTTTTTTCGTAAGTCTTGTGATCTTTTTGATTACATTTATCTATGGTATTGCCAGTAAACCACCCAAAGTATAGCACATGATAATATAAAGTAAGGAGATAATTGTGGGTGCAGTCAAGAAATTAACCATCATATCTATTATAGGTGCATCGGTTCTAGGGACATTTAAAAGATTATCAACCGGTAAAAAGTGTTATGGAATTAAAGTAAGGCGAAAGCACTTCTGGAAACTTAAAAAGAGATCTTTAGGCATGCTGTTTAAATCAATCATGAAACTACTTAAAGTAAAAAGAGAACGCAAGAGCATATGGAAAAGAATGGTTGGTTCAGCATGGTAAGCGACAGCTCCCCTGAAATAGATCAGGACGGGTGGGGAGCTATTCTAAAGGAGTCTCATTATGAAAAAGACCTGGATTTTTTTGGCACTCTGTGTCCTTGTTTCCTATTCTTCGGTTTTCGCACAAGGATTAAGATTAAGCCTGATTGGAGCGGTATCCAAAGAAGTCGGCCCTTCACATGAAAATTTTAACTGGGGATTCTCTGTTGGGGGAAATGTATTTTTTTTCTTAGGTGATAACCTGCTACTGGGAGTACGCTCTACTTACACACGGTTTACCCCTGATGAAAGCGAGTTTACTCAGAGCGTGAGCGATTTATTCAATGGTAATGTAAGTGGAAATGCTTTCATTGTGGAAATCCTACCCACCTTACGACTCACAACCAGATATCCCATGAGTGGTGTCAATCTATTTGGTCAGGTAGGTGCCGGTATTTACATACTTAATACAGAGATTACCGTTTCCGGTGATGATGGAGGCGGTTCAACTGTAGAGCAGATCTTCGGAGAAGGGACTATAGGCCGCTTCGGATTCAATGTAGGTGCCGGTATAACATTTGGTAACCCCGAATTCATCTCAGTCGATCTTTATCCCATCTTTAACATGATATTTTTAGGTGATGATACTTTCAGATATTTTAGTATAAACCTGGCACTGGGATTGGGAATATGATCTTTTTCTGGCAGGTACGATTCTATTAATCGTACCTGCTGCTGTCAATACAACCATATTACCGGCTGCAACCTGTAGCTGCCCTGTATTCCATTTCACGCATATCTTTTTTACTCATTTTATATGAACTCCTTTCACAAATATAGATTTCATCTGCTGGACGATCTATAAGCTTGAAACCAGTTGAGCGTAACATTGCCACTATTGCACTATGGTTAGGTACCCACCAGTTTGTAGGATCATCTGCAATGGAATGCTCCACAAAAGCCATCCTTGGCCACCCCTGCTGATTCATTACCTCTCTATTGAAAAGTGAAACATTGCGGTTTTCCTTAAAGCTCTCGGTGGAAGGTAATGTCATGGTTTGAAACACCAGAATTTTTGAAGTAATTCTGGAAATAATATCCAAAGCCAGAAAAGGATATCTCAAATGGTAAAAAACTCCCATAAACCACACCATATCGAACTTCAGACTTCCATGCGCCAGATCATAAACCTGCATCTTCTTAAAATTAACACTGTTTTTAAGCCCATATTGACCGGCAGCCCATTTAGCCTGTCTTAAATAATGGTTATCAATGTCAATACCAGTAACTGCGGCACCCATTCTGGCCAGTTCAAATGAATAATATCCTGCATTGCATCCAATATCCAGCACTGTCCATCCATCAACATTCTGAGGCAAAAAGCTTGAGATCTGCTTCCATTTGAATGCAGGAAAATCACCAAGCGAATGCACTGGTGCAGTCTGAGTTCCATCAGGTAAGTGAAGATTATGAAACCATGGAGCCAGAGAATCTATCTTTTTCTGTAAAGTAGTCATGGAAACCAACTTCCGTTTTTTATTCAAAGCTCTGATAACTCGATTTTTAGCAGTGTGCAATATTTCTCTTTTAGATGTTCAAACCCTATACCGTCTGTCCCTCCCCTTAAGTAATCAGCCGCAAGAGTAACATATCCCAATCTATATGCCAGATATGCAACATTAAAAAAGGACTGCCTTTGGATGATAAAAGGATCCATAATTGAAAAATATTGAAGAAAATGATTTCTTCTATTCCTGTCCAACTCAAATTCCATAAAAAAACCCGCTATATCCCAACAGATATTCTGCGGTCCATGAAAAAACTGATCATTGTGATGTTCAATATGATCCACCTTGATAATACCATTCTCAGTAATCAAAAAATCATGAGGCATCATATGTCCATCAATGGAAACAACCCCATCCTCATATAATGAACAGGGTAATCTTTTTAACCTATCTGATTTTTTATACCATTTGCCTCCCAATCCTTCCTCGATATTGACAAAGATCATCTCCAGCATCTGATCAAAGCTGACCTGCAGAGGAACACTCAGTGATTTGTTAATAAACATAAGATAATCTTTTACAAATTCTATCATTTTTTCATCGACATCAGATTTTCTGACAATTTTTCCAGGTACATATTCCATTACCGCAAAGCCGCTGGACAATTTTTTTACAACTGGTGAATAACCCATAGAGGATATCTTATCTGCACGTAATACATTTTCAGATCCATATTTTCCCAGTCCGCAAAATTTTGCCACCCATAATGATAAACTCTTTTCATCTTTATCAGTCAGTAAATATTTCCTTTTCTCATGGTGCGGATGCACCGGTGGATAGCTCAACCGGTCATCTAAAAATCTGCCCCTCCACATCCCGGCAGAAAGATCACAGATTATTTTCTTTTGCAGATTTTTTTCAAGCTTGCCATTTAATATCCACTGTTTTTCAAAACTGCCACAGAATTTTTTACAATTTTGCCATAGATTTCTGGAATTTTCAGATATAAATTGATCTCCGGAAGGCACCCAACTGGGAAAGACAACTGTTCGATTCAGATCAATACCGTTTAGTCTCAGAGCACTCAATGTTCCACCTATTGACGAACCACTCAAACCAGGACCCTCATCTACAACAATAACATAATAACTGACACAACCCTGAAGAATGTTTCTGATCTTATCATCAAAATCCGGAAAACGGTTATATGGATGTCCCTTTGGTCGGATTGTCAATGTTTTGACATTACACCCTTCAGTCTCCAAACGCGCCGCAACCAGCGCTGATAAAGGTGTTCCAATACTGCGTAAACCTACTACCATAATATTTTCAGGTTTGATCTCTTCAAAAAAAATACTGGTTGATTCCAGATATATTTCAGGATACAAACCATAATACACAAAACCTTCAGGCACATTCAAAGAAATCTTTGCTGGGAAATGAATCGATTTAATGAGGCAAAGATTAGTTTTTATTTCGATCATTCTATCAAGTTGAAATACACCATTTGAACATATTGAATTCAGGATTGAACCGGCTAAGATCGAATTTTTCCGACAGATTGAAATCAGCTGATTAACAGTATCCTTTTTATCACAGTAGAAATCAGTAATTCCAGTCTCCAGCTCTCCACATTCGATAAGCAGACTGACAATCAGATCATAAAAATCTGATCTGGTGGGAATTGCCGTGTTTACCATTTTTTCAATGGTTTCGATTTTCTGGATGGTATTAATTGTCTGTTTATAATTTCGATATACTATCATGGTGTTAAATCTGTCTGCCAGATGATGTTATTAACTGTTAACAATTTAGCATCATAATCATCGATCTGAATTACAGAAATCGATGCAGGCTGAACATCAAACCGTAAAAGAAAATCAAGAGGAATCCCGGCATAGTGAGCAATAGCCGTTTTGATTGGATCACCGTGACTTACCAGAACAACATTACCTTCATATCTCTTTCTTAAACGCTCAATTAGAACGCTCATCCGAGAAGCCACTTCCAGCATCATTTCGCCTCCCGGAATCCTTACCACCCCCTTATATTTATTGTACTGATGCCAGAGAGGATCTGAAGAAAGCTCATCAAAAGTCCTACCAGTCCATAATCCATAATCAACCTCCAGAAGTTCCTCCACAATATTTAGAGTTAATCCCTTTTCTTTGGCCAGTGGTGAAGCCGTCTGAACAGTTCGCTCCAGAGGACTGGAGAATATGGCGTTAATTGCTGTTCCCTTTAAATAAGTAACCAATTGCTTTACCTGTTTATTCCCGTATTCACTAAGATTTACACCTTCTTTCCTTCCAGCTATAAATTTGCCCACCGGATCACAATGGCCATGTCTAACAAGCATGAATGTGGTCATCTCATATCCTCTTATTAATTTGTATTCTGTAATTAAAGTGAAATACCGGCCTCCAGTAGTTTTTATATGCTTCATTTCCCCTTAAAAAATCGAATTTCTGCGCCCCCCTTTTCAATGAATCCTCAACAACATGAAAAAGCAACAAAGCACCCGGACTAAATTGCTCCATCAATGGATCAAAGCCACCCAGATAGGCATAAACCGTTTTTTTATTTACAAGAGCATGATAGACAGCAATTGACATTTGATTATATTTCATTATATATATCCTCAAGAGCTCATTTTTTATCAGGCCTGAAGCAGCCTGCTTGTGAAAAGTCCTGAGAATATCGTTGTAAAGCACCCCCTTTTGATTTCTGCTTTCCCATCTAGCCTGATGCAGATCAAATAACCGATACAAAAAACTCTCAACATTGCTCTCATCTGCAATTTCCAGATGGTATCCTCCGCTGGCACTAAGCATCCTGGCAGCATGAGAGAGATTTTTCCTTAGCTTTTTAGGTATTTGTGTCCTGAATCTATCTTGATTTGATGGCAACTCCAGATGCGAACAGATATTACATTCGCTTCTTTTAACCATAAAAACATCTGGATATTTACAATGTAGAAGAATACTGCTTTCAGGAACATCCGGAAAGTCACATTCATCCCATTGCGAACTAATATCAGCCAAATATCCCAATACCGATTCAGCTATACTCTGTTCATAACCTGGTAATGCTATAATATCCAGATAATCAGTTATCCCTGCACCTACAAAACTAATAATCTTTTTTCCACTCTCGTTCTCATACATAAATAAAGGAGCGACACCTGTTAACAATTCATTATCGGAAAATGTCAGGATTTTCAATTTTCCGCCACCAAGATTCTTCCACCAGGGGACAAGCCATTGTGGAAATTGAAATGGGGTAACCATACTGCATTTTTTACATAAATCAACCCATAAAGGAATAATAATTTCCAGTTCCGATTCATCTATTTCCTTTAATCCGTTTATTTTCACTGAATTCACCTTTGAAATTTAAACCTGCTATTCCGGTAATCATCAGCATTCAATTATTTGCTTTTAACAATTAATAAGCTTTTCATACAGTTCCAGATACTGTCTTGTCATTCTGTCAACCGAATAGTTATTAATTGCCATATTATAACATTCAATGGGATAGATTTTTTCTGCATCTGAAATGGCTTGAGCCATTTCTATTTCATTATTGACCAGATATCCATTTTTTCCTTCTTTTATGATATCGATTAATGCACCAGCCTTAAAAGCAATTACAGGAACCCCAAATGCCATTGCCTCCATTGCTACAAGCGAACTGGTTTCCTCAACCAGACTGGGTACCAGAAGACAAACAGCTCTTCTGAAAAGCTTCTCTTTTTGTTTTGAATCAATTTCACCTATAAATTCACATGTTTGATTATGGATAGCCGGTTTTATATAATTCCGGAAATATTTTATATGATCTTCATAAGGATACACTTTTCCAGCCAGAATATAAGGTAGATTAACTCTTTTGGAAGCCTCTATAGCCAGATGATAACCCTTCTCAGGACATATCCTCCCCATCGATAATGTATAGGCTCCCCTTTTTCTTTCGGGCATTTTTTCAGGAATATTCACCCCGTTTTCTATAAAAAAAGGAACGTTTATCTTTTTACCATATTTAAGAAACTGAAACCTGGAAACAAAGTTGAAATTAATACCCTCTATGGAAAAACAATCGGGTCTATACCAGGGCACCGGAAGATGTAATGTGACTAAAACAGGAATAGATGTTGGAGGCAGATACTGCCTGAAATCCAGTCCATGAAAATGAATCAGGTCTATATTCTGGTCACTTAAAATGTCTTCAATTTCAGATTGATATTTTTTGTAAATTTCTTCTCTTTTGGCTTCATTTATCAGATCAATATCTTCTTCAAACTCATAAAGCAACCCATTTACTTTAGATCCTTTGCTGGCAAGCACAATAGAGCGGTTACCGGATCTGCTTATCTTTTTATCAAGAAAATGCAATACCTGCTCTGCACCTCCGGCGGTACTTTCTGAAATTCTTGCAAAAGGGAAAGCTACATTGAGAATAGCTCTGTTAATCATTAATTATTAATTCTGATTAAATTGATAGTCTCAATAGCCAGTTGATTCCATAATCTGGCACTCATTCCCCAATCGAAAAACTCGTAATAAAGCACACCATGATGAGGAGGCTTTTTAAAATTGTATGCAGGCATTTTTCGATAACGCTCAACAGATACGGGAAAAGATGACAAAGTTTTCCATTGAGACACATAATATTTCATCAGTTTTCTTTTATTCTCAACCTGATTTTGATCAAGTTCAACAGACCATACCGGAATTTCTGGAAATGGAATAAACTGGAAATAGACCGGCTCTGAACTTCCGTTTCCATTATAACAGGCATATTCGATAATCTCAGGCACATTTTCATTTCTCTTTTTCATCAATGTCACAGCAGCCCACACAGCAAATGCAGTGGTGTCATGATCAGGATGACCACCTTCGAATGGATGGGTAAGGACAATATCTGGTCGGTTAATCTGAATTAATTCAAGAATTTTGTGACAGATGGCCCCCATGTGAAATGATGACTGCTGATCTGTAAACCCTAAATGATAACACTGTGACTCAGTGATTCCGGCACTGAACATAGCATTTGACTGTTCCTGATAACGGGCTTTTGAATATGCTTCACGTGAAAAAAAACCAGCAGCAATTGCATCATCCATTTTTTTAGGTGCACCATCTGTAATAGTTACAATCTTTAATTTATCCCTCAAATAACATAATAAAGAAGCCGAACCTAATACTTCATCATCGGGATGAGCACAGAAAAGCATAACCGATGGCATGGATGAAGCAGTACAGAATTTATTATTGAATAAATCGGCCAGAATTTCCACGGGTTTTTTCATATATCAAATTTTGTCAGTACTGTTGTTTTTTAACATCTGCATAGCATTACGATACCCGCCCAGAGTACCGACATCAACATAATCCCTCCCTGCTTTTATTGCAAAAGCAGTTCCTCCGTTATTTAAATAGGCATTAACCAGAGTACCGAAATACTCATCCCCGCGCCCACCACTTTTCCATAACTGGTAAAGCTCGTGCATCACCGAACCAGGCATTTTAAAAGCACCCCATATCCAGTTTACTTTGATCTGCTCTTTTTTTACATATATGAATTTAACCCGATTGTCTTTTCCTGTTTCAACTGCATCGTACAGATTCGGTTTGTCGACAGGAAATAACAAGAAGGAAAACTGATTATCCGGAAGCTCCAACAGACTGTCAGCAGGAAACCAGATAGTATCAGGCAATCCAACTATCACCTGATCAAGATCACTTATAAGAGGTAAGGCACAAAAAATAGCATCACAAAGCCCTTTTGGGTTCTGTTGAACTGTGTAACAGAAGTGTAATCCTTCAGAACCGTTTCCATAATACCTTAAAATATCACTTTTAGCAGGAGAAATTACCATGCAGATATTTGATACACCCGCAATCTTCATCCTTTCAATAAGATATTCACTAACAGCCCTGGGCCGTTCAATATCACCTGATGTTAAGCTGCCAACCGGAAGAAGCTCTTTTGAAAAAGCTAAAGGCTGAATTCTTGATCCACAGCCTGCAGACGGTATTATTCCCCAGCATATTCCCACGCTCGAACTCCTTATGTTCTTATTAAAACCGAAAATTCCAGAACACAATCAGCACATATAAGAATCGCCAGATAATCATCAGAATCAGACTCTGTTTAGAATTGCAATCAATTCCTGAGCCCGTTTTTCAGCAGTGTGCTCCCTGAGCACTCTCCGTCTTGCTGCTTTTGTCAGAACCTGTCTTTTTTTCTCATTCATACTCATAGCCTCGATTACATCCATAGCCGTTTTAACTACAATAATCTCTTCTCCAGGGTAAAAAAAAGTGTCCATCCCTACCCACCAATCACTTAAAATGGGTACTTCACACAGTGCAGCTTCAAAAAGCCTCCCGGAAGCGCAATACCCCATCGTAGCCATGGCCGACCTTGTAATATTTAATGTAAAGTTACTGGAACAATAAAAACAGGAATGTTCCGGAGGTGCTACATGTGATAAGAAGGTAATATTATCGGTCAGTTTAATATCGTTGGGATATTGAGCGCCTGCTAAAATAAATCGTTTATTCTTTAAAACTACGGCTGGTTTAATAAACAGCTCCTCGAGTTTTAACTGTCTATCTTTAGCATATGTGCCAAGATATGAAAGATCTCCTGAGTATTTATCGATCTGACATGTAGGATAATGAAGCTGCGGATCAGCACTACCGTAAAGAGGAAACACCAGTTTCACACCAAACACCTCTCTGATTCTGTTTAAAGCATTTCCACCGGTATAACTCAATACCAGATCAAACATTCCCAGTCCATTTTGCGGTATATAAGAAGGCCATTTACCATCTTCAATATTCTTAAGAGTTACTGGTGTATCAAGATCATAAAAAACTTTCAGTTTCCGGAAAGAATTTAACAGCTCCGTTGCCTGGACAGCATCCGGACAATATGATGTAATAATGCAAATATCTGCCTTTTTAATGAAGTTCTCCGCATCTTTTCTTACCAGATTCCAGTCTTTATATAAAATCAATGTTAATCCGTTCAACTTCTCAAAGTCACGGTTACTGGCATAATATTCCACATCTCTCTCAAAAAAAACCACATTATGCTTCATTCTGGTCAATGAAGAAACAAGTCCCCTCCAGATCGTTGCATGCCCATTTCCCCAGGAGGAACTTATTGACAATCCAAACACAACAAAATTCATACATTCTCCTTATACATCCTATATTTTCTTAAAACATTAACTGAACTGACTTCGGTATTTCCATTCTCAAAATTCAAAACACTGATTGAACCTGTATCAATAGTAATTCTCAGAAAAAGATCCAGAGAAATACCGATGTAAAACGCAATAACCGATTTTATAGGATCATTGTGGCTGAAAATCGCAAAAGACTGCCCCCGATGCCTCTGTTTTAAATCCTGCAATTTTCCGATCATCCGGGATTGCACCTCTACCATCAGCTCTCCTGAAGGAATTACAGTGCCATTTCTGAAAAAATGAAACTGTTTCCACCGGAAATCATTTTCCAGTTCAGAGAATTTTTTGCCCGTCCATTCACCGAAATTAATCTCATTAAAAGAATCATCGATATGTATCTGCAAAGATTTGTGTCTGGCGAGCGGCGCGGCTGTTTCCACAGCTCTATCTAAAGGACTGCAATATATGGCATCCAATCCGCGGTTGTCAAAAAAACCAACTAAATCCGCCGCCTGTTTACGTCCATCTTCACTCAAATGCGTTCCTGGCATACGCCCGGGAACCAGGTCTGCACAATTGATATTTCCATGCCTTATAAGATAAGCGATGGTTTTCATTCTCTTCAAACCCTGTATATGATTTTAAAAAACACCTATGCTTAAAAACATGCTGAACCATTCTTTAAAGTCGTATATCGTTTGACTACTTCATATGAAAAATCTGCAAACTCTGCAGTGTCTAATGGCGGACTGGTAATAGAAGCAACTTTTCCTCTGGAAGGCGGTGTAAAACACAGCGTCAATGTAGTATCAAATTCCTTTATCATTTTCATTTGATAATCAAACCAGCTGATAGCATCTGGTCTATGCCAATCAGCCCAGCTAATCCCGGTCCTTAGCTTCTTTACTCCAATATTTTTTAACCATTTCACCGCATTTTCAATCCTGTGATCCCTGAAATGGAACCATTGACAGATCCCAATTTTAGGATTAAAATACTGAAGTGCAGGTTTTGCAGTACCATCGGCTCTTATCAAACCCATATAAAAATGACGGTAATATGAGCTTCCTTCACTTTCTTTATGCCTGGTTGTAGCTTCCCATGCCGGAGGCAAATCCAATAGACTGTACCAGAAAATTCTTTCTACAATTCCATCCAAAAGTTCAATGGTTCTTTTCAAACCAAAGACCTGCACTTCATCTGCACCAAATGAAGAAGCCCCCACCTCAGTTACCCATACCGGAAGATCGCAAACCGCTTCTATCTCCCTTATCTTCTCAGGCCATTCATCAATCTGCCAATGATTCCAATCCAAAGGAAATCCATGCACCGCAACAGCATCAAAATATTCAAGCACTCCATAACTTGATAATAGCATCAAAAAACGCGGATCTATCGGAGATATGCCCCCCATCACTACAACCAGATCAGGATTTGTTTGCTTTATCTTTCTGGCTGCAAGTTTTGCCATTTGGGAAAATTGCTTCCACTGCAAATCTATAGTGAAATCCCAATGGGAAAGATTATTCGGTTCGTTCCAGATTTTAACTGCTTCGACCATAAAAAACCTCTTTAGCTTTCCTTTCTGTATCGGAATGATTTGGAGATACACTGGTCTTTTTTTTCATCTGTGCCTCTTTTAAATAAGATTCCAGCTGCTGAGCCCTGTGAGCCGCAGTATGCTCAGCCAATACCCTTTTTCTGGCACTCTCACCAATAGACATCCGTTCCTTTTCAGAAATATCGGTAAGATATTTCAAAGTATGCTCAGTTGTGGAACTGATAAGAATCTCTTCTCCGAATTTAAAAAAATTTCCCAGACCTTCCCAATAATCACTGATGATAGCTGTTCCACAAGCCGCCGCCTCAAATAGACGAACACTGGGTGCATAACCAGCCATCAACATATCTTCTCTGGTTATATTAAGAGTAAATTTTTGAGCACAATAAAACTGCCGATGACCCGATGGCGCAATATGCTGAATGTAGGTTACATTTTCAGGCCAGATCAAGTTTTGAGGATACTGCGGTCCTGCAACAATAAACATTCCCTCTTTCCATTTCAATGCCGGCATGATAAACATTTTATTCAATGTTTCCTGTCGATCCGCACTATATGTTCCCATATATCCCAAATCATAAAGGGTTTTGGTAATTTCTGGATAGTATAGATCGGGAGATATAGAACAATAAAGCGGTCTGGCCAGAGGTGATCCGAATACCTGCTCTAATTGATCAAGAATAGGTCCACCAGCAAACGATAGATATAGATCATAACTACTCACCAGCTGAGGCGTTATATACTGATAATCTCTTTTTAAAAGTTTAGCTACAGTCACCGGTGTATCTATATCGTAAAAAGCCCTGATTCCATGGGCATTCTGAATAACCCACTCTCCAATAGCAACTCCATCAGGAACATAAGAACCAACTATCACTGCCTCTGCACCCATTATCTGGTTTCTGAATCTCTGTTTCAAATCATCTATTGACCTATACAGTTCAGTTTTTCCGAATGGAGGTTGAGCCATGTCCCTGTTCATGGCATACCAAGGCATATCCCTCTCCAGAAACAGCACATTATGCCCTCGATTGACTAATTCCTGCACAAGCCCCCTGTAGGTGGTTGCATGTCCGTTTCCCCATGATGAAGTAATACTCAAGCCAAGAAAGATTACATCATAAGAAGCTGACATTATCATGGTGTAACCTCCTGATGATTTTTGCAACCCAGCAAAACCATCTCAACAATCTCTGCCCGCTTAGAATATGTATGCTCTGAGATTATCCGTTCCTGTGCGGCTTTACCAATCTGACGTGCTTTGCCTAACGTTAAAGAATTCAAAATCTGAGCAACATCGTCACCATTTTTGGCCACTAAACACTGAGTCTGCGGTTCAAGAAACATCTCTATTCCCTCCCACTGATCAGTGATAATGCAGGCAGCAGCGCCGGCTGCCTCGAAAATCCTGGTAGGTGGCGAAAAACCACATGTAGCCATACTCTGACGATTAATATTTAATACTGCCAGTGTCGAACTGTTAAATGCATTGTGATCATAGGTATAAACATGTCCCAGACATCTAACATTAGGAAATCCTGCTGTATCGGTCTGCCAACCATTTCCCCCCAATATGAAAAGCTTATGCTGCAGCAAACTTGCCGGTTTGTAGAAAAATTCAAATACTCTTTTTTCTCTGTCAGGAAGCCTGTTTCCTAAAAAACCCAGAGTTCCTTCAAATCTGCAATCTGACTGTACCTGAAAATGGGATTTCGGATCAAGAGCATTGTAAACAGGAATACAGTTTCTTGCGCCAAACTTTTTATATTCGTTCACCACCCTGTCGCCACCACCATATGTCAATATTAAATCATAAGATCCTATAAGATCTCTGAAATTATCATTCTCATCATTTCTTATCCTTTCCAGAGTAGCCGGAGCATCCACATCCCAAAACACTACAGCAGTGTCGATATTTTGTAAATTAAGAACCTCCTGCTCCAATAGCTCATCAAAAACCCCGACTCCACTGGTTTTAACTATTATATCAGCCCCTCTTGCCTCGTTGAGAGCTTTCTTTACACCAGCAATGTTTGCATCATATACCACACTTCTGGCATAGGCTGGATTCTCAATATCTCTGTTTTTCTGACGATCATATGCATCTGGCTCAAAAAAAACTATATTGTGTCCTTTTCTGTTTAGCTCCCTTATAATACCACGGTAATATGTTGCAGCCCCATTCCAATACGCTGAAACCAGACTTGATCCGAAAAATGCAATATTCAATTCCCTACTCATCTGTTCCCCCTGTGGTTTGAAAGCTCTTCATTCAGCAAATCCGCAGTGCTGTTTTTAATTCCGGATTCTTCACAGATTTTTAACAGCTGATCCACCCTATTCGCACAGGTGTGTCGATCAAGAACCGTTTTCAGACCATGAAGAACCATCTGCGATGAGAATTTCAGATCATTAATAATTAAATTTATGTGTTCTTTCATTTGTTGGCAGTCTTTAGCCATCAGATAATCTTTTTCCCCCTCAAAAAGTTTCTCACAATCATCCCATGGTGAACAGATAAGAGGAATACCTGATGCAAGAGCTTCAAAAGGACGAATCGTTGGAATACCAGGGAGCATTTCAACATATTGTCGTCTAGGAATATGCACAGTCAATTTATAACGGGAAAAGATCTGGGGAACCAGATAATTAGGAGTCCAACCTGCATACTCCAGACCACAATTCCTTAACATCTGTTGAGCATGAACAGGATATCGCACACCATATACCCTCCCATGCAGCTTCAGTGACTCTACAGGATCAAAAAGATATTTTATGAATTCTATGCTTCTCTCTTCATCACCCCAGTTTCCAATCCATACAATATCTCCTTCGTACTCAAAACGACTTAACGGACGAAAAATGCGGATATCTGCAGCTTCATGCCAGGTCCAGGCTTTCAAAGCCCATGATCTTTCCAGATAAATATTTTTTAAAACCTCTCCAAAGGCAAGAACTCCGTCATAATATCGCAGATCATAATTTTTCATGCTCTCCGGGTCACTGACTGCCCGATGATGAGTATCATGAAAAAAAAGCCGATACCCATTGTTTTGTTTTCGATGCATCCCTAAACGGTGGACCAGTTCATGATCATTCCATTCATGAACAATCACCACATGAGCACCATCAAGAACCTCATTAAGATCCAGTTCTTCCATTTTAAACTGTATACTTCTGATATCAGGATAATAATGATAAAATGAGTCAAGCGCATGAGAGCCATATTCTTTTATTAGATTGAAAAGGCTCCATGACATTGCCGGTTCATAAACGGTTACCTTATGACCACGATGCTGCAGTTCAGTAACAATGCCCCTTATAAAATGAGCATTTCCATGGTTCCAGTCAGAAATAAGCGAATGTACAAAAAATACAAAATGCATTATATCTTACCTGTTTTTATTTGAAGGATAAATTCTTTAGATTACTTCTACATCTTTTTTCAGAAGACTTTTATATAAACCGATGTAATTTTCGACCATAATTTCTGAAGAAAAGTTTAAAGATCTCTGACGTGCCTTTTTTCCGTAATGCAACCGCATGCGCTCATTTTTAATCATTTCTTTTATAGTACTTTTTATCGATTCATAATCATTCGGATTAACAAATATTGCTGCATCTGCCCAGATCTCTTTTAAACTGTCAATATCTCCTAAAATAAGTGCACATTCATTGATTGCCGCCTCCAGAATCGATAATCCAAACGGTTCGTATTTTGCAGGTGAAACATAAATAGCAGCTCTGCTCATCCATGACATCAGTGAATCAGATGCAACCCAGCCAAGGAAATTAACATTTTCAGAATAAATCTTTCTATCTGCACAATCCCCAGCAATATAAACAGGCCAGGGTATCTCTGGAGCAATATTGATAAGAGCCATCATGTTCTTTGCCTCATCCCACACCCTTCCTGCAGACAGAATCAATTTTTGCTTTACATTACCGGAACATTCTCCATTTTTACCATTATAGATAACTTTGGATCTTCCACATATTCCATAATGATTTTTCAGCATATCAAGCATAGCGTTACTTGGTGCAATTACGAAATCGGCAGCATTCAAACCTTCACACACTCTTTTATGATAATAAAGACGGTTTAAAGGTAATCTTTCACCCTTTACATTCTCGTACCAGGAGCTGATACAAGAATGCCCCACAACTACCACCGGTGAATGCCATGGAAGTGCACCGTGTACAAAACCATTTAAATGAACTATATCTGGATGAGTCATGATTTCCAAATCAAGCAGCCACTCAGTTGCCTCTTCAACATCATTCCATGGCTCATCCATCCATTCAAGCTTGAAATTACTCTCAAAAAGTTCAACATTTTTAAAACCAGCCAGTTGATTTCTCTTTTCTGAATCAGGCAAAGGTCCCATCGTAGCCACAGCTACATCAATACCATGATTATTCATTCCTTTTATCAATTCAATTGCATAATTCCATACACCTCCAACAGTGTCAACTGTCATTAGAATCCGCTCCAGTTCGCGATATTTATTTTCAGTTATTAACATTTATTATTCTCCATCACGACTGAGAAATTTATAAAAATTACCCCGGTTTCTCGCCGGAATATCTTTTTCATAAAGAAACGCCAGATTCGCCTGATCAAATCTGGTAAAAAACTCTTCCCAGCTCACAGCAATTAAATCTTCTTTACTCCGTTCACCTTTAAATGAGATTCTAAGAATTCCGGCATTTTCACCAGGAGTCATTTTATCCATAACTGATGCTGGAATTCCATTATGATTTTCAATCCACCTGCGGATTTCATTATGATCGGTTGTCACCCTGACATTTTCGTTCATGAAATGCAACCTCTTGTGTTGGTTTTATTGTAATCAACTATTCTGATAGATTGAATCAAGTACTTCTGTAACCTTTTGAACTTCACAGATCGAAGGATCAAAAGAACAGTCCTTTGCCAGTCTGTTTGCCCAGTTTATAATAGCTCCACCACCCCAGTCATCCGGAGAATCATATAAAAGTTCTCTTGATGTTTTGCGATATTTTTCTGCTTTGAAATCGTAAAATGATCCTGATATATTTCTAATACATAAAGCCCCCTCAGTACCATAAAAAGTCAAGGCTATCACCGCATCTGTTCCAGCCTGCAATTTCCAGGAGCACGCAAAATTCACCATACAACCATTCTCAAGATCAAAAGAACCCACCGCATAATCCTCAACCTCTTTGGCCTTTCCCCGAATTCTATTTCCATAAGCATATAAACGGCTTTGCACATTAAAAACTGATGGGAAATCAAATATCCACAATATCAGATCAACCAAATGTATTCCCAGATCTATTACACACCCTCCACCAGATAGCTCTGAATTATAAAACCAGGATTTATCGGGCCCGTATGCATTGTGAAAAACAGCATCTACTGCGAAGACCTTTCCAATATCACCACATCGAATCAATTTTTCCACCATATAAACCGTTTTGAGAAAACGATATGAAAAGTCTATCCCCAAAAGCTTGTCTTTAGCCATAGCGGTATCCACCACCGATTTTACTTCGTTAAGATTTCGCCCCAGAGGCTTCTGACAGAAAACCGGAAACCCTGCTTTAAGTGCCATTTGTGCCTGTTGCGCATGAAGAGCACTGGGAGTAGCAATAACCACCCCATCTAATGATTTATTCTCCAGAAGTTTTTCTAATGAAGAACATACCACCGTATCAGTCAGAGCCACCTCAATGGCATTTTGTTCACTTATGTCAGAAATAACAGCAGCTCTGGCAATGCCCTTATTGATCAAAGCATTTAATCGATGTTTCCCAATCCAGCCCATACCCAGAAAACCAAGATTCAAAGGCCTTATTTTAGAATCTGTCGTTATTGTCTCTATGTTCATAATGTCACCAAAGCCTTCATAAAACCCTCAGGACGATTTCTTAAAAGTTCGAAAGCATCAGCAAGTTGCTCAATATGAAATTCATGTGAAAAGAGAATCTGCGGTTGGAATTTCTTTTTAATCATGGCATCAGCAGCGGAACTCATGCCCCATACATAACGCTGAGAATCACGTTCATGAGCATTGATTACATCGATTCCTTTCCAGTTCCATTGCTGCATGTTGACCTGTCTTAACCCATCCTGATGATATCCTGCAATAATCAACCGGCCATAGTTTTTTAACAGTTCACTTGCTACTGTCAATGACATCTGATATCCAGTAGCTTCGATCACGCAGTCACAACCATCTTCAAAAATCTGGTTAACCGATTCAACAGTTTTGTCAATTGAACTCAAAAAGCAGGTATAATTTGCTCCGCATTTTTTGGCGGTATCCAAAGCACACTTACGCCTTGAAACAGCCATTACAGATACACCGCAACTGCTGGCAAGCTGACAGAGTAATGCGCCCAAAAATCCTATTCCTATTATGACCAGCTTTTGACCTGGTAAAATTCTGGATCGTTCCCAGACATTCATTGCACATCCAAGAGCTTCTCCTGGAAATGGCATATTTTTCAATTGATCTGGTATTAATATTGCATTTCTTTGATCGACCTTGTCATACTGGGCAAATGCATGAAAGGATATTGCCGAAACTCTATCTCCAGCTTTAAATTTGTCTACTTTTTCTCCTGTCAAAACGACCCTTCCCCATCCCTCATGCCCTGGGGCACCAGGTTCGACAGGATAAGAAAACCATGGACGACCTTCCCATAAAGGAAGGTTTGAGCCACATATTCCGCAACCTTCCATTTTTATAAGAATCTCATATTGTCCTATATGAGGAATTGGAGTATTAACATAAGAGATCTTTTCCGGAGCAGTTATCTGAGCACTTAGCATGCGATTTTCATTCTGATTTTCTGTGATCCGGTTCATACGGTTTTTTCCTTTACGATTTTAGAAACATCTGAAGAAATATTTCGACTTACCCATCGAGAAAGGCCATTTATTCCTTGGGTTATATCCACCGATGGTTTCCACCCGGTCAGGTTATGGAATTTTGATACATTAGACACATAGTAGCACTGGTCTCCATTACGCCAGGGGGCAAATGAAACCGGAGGATATTTTCCGCTTTGCTTTTGCAGCAAATCAATACATTCAAGAACACTTATGGAATTCGCTGGTCCACCACCTATTGTGAAAGCCTGTCCACAACATTTCTGTCTATTTTTCACTATCAGCTCAAAAGCATTTAAAAGGTCATCGATGTATAAAATGTCTCTAACCTGTTTTCCATCGCCATAAACGGTTACCGGCTGATTTTGCATAATTCTGAAAAGAAAGTGTGCAACCCATCCCTGATCTTCATTACCATACTGATGAGGACCGTAGATACAGCTCATTCTGAAAACAGATGCAGGTACTGAATAGGTTCTGCAATAATCCAGAATGTACTGATCTGCACAACCTTTTGAGCAACCATAAGGGCTTTGAAAATCCAACATAGTGTTTTCATCGATTCCTACGCTGTATTTTTCATTCACCGGATGATATCTGTATTCTTTTTCTACCAGTTCTATATTGGACAGTTTACCATAAACTTTATTTGTGGAAGTAAACAATAAAAATGGAGGGTCATCCATAATTCTAAGTAACTCCAGAATATTAAGTGTTCCTTCCACATTGGTTTTGAAATCATCTATAGGATTTTCGATACTTTTAGTAACAGCAACCTGCGCAGCAAAATGGAATACTGCACTTGCATCATTGAGCAGCTCTGCCATCATAACTCTGTCACGCACATCACAGATTCTAATTCGAAGATCAGAATTATGATTATCAAAGAGCCATTGAAGATTTCTTCTGGAGCCATTTCTGGAAAGATTATCCACTACAATAACCTTTTGACCCTGCTCAAGCAGTCGATGAGCCAGATTGGTTCCTATAAACCCAGCTCCTCCGGTTATAATAACAGGTTTACTATTGTTAATCATAATGTCAAACCTCGATCAAAAAGTTCTGAATTGGCCAGATCCAATTTGTCTTGCGCAATCTGATTTTCGAGCCATCCGGCAAGTTCTGTTAACCCTTTTTCCAGAGTGATTTTTGGCTTATAGCCCAAGACCTCAGCAGCAAGAGAAATATCTGCAAAACAGTGCCTGATATCACCAATCCGGTATTTCCCACTTACTAAAGGCTCGATATTGCTTTTTTCCAGTACCCTGGCCATTTTAAAAGCCACTTCACTTATTGTATAACTTTCTCCACTTCCGATATTATAACTCTGATATTGAGCAGAGCTGCTCTCAAGCGCATTGCAGCATGCATTGCATACATCGTAAACATGTACAAAATCTCTTTTCTGTTTTCCATCTTCGAATATGTGAGGTGGCTTGGAATTTAGATACCTGGAAGCAAAAATTGCCAGAACACCAGTATAAGGATTGGACAATGCCTGTCGAGTGCCATAGACATTAAAGAATCGAAGCGCAATAGTAGGAATATTATAGGCATTACCTATTAAAAGGCACATTCGTTCCTGATCGTATTTTGAAAGTGCATACAGAGAAACAAGACTTGGAGTTTTGGTTTCTGGTGTTGGAAGCGGTTCCAATACACTTCCATCTTTACAACACAATTCCCAGTTTCCCTGCTTTAACTGTTTAATTGTTCTGTAAGCAGCACTATAGACTAAACCACCAGTTCCTTTATATAATCCTTCTCCGTATATACTCATGCTTGATGCAACCACCAGCTTTTCCACTTTTGTCTTAAGTAAACTTTCCAAAAGCACCGATGTACCGTAATTGTTAATTTTGGTGTACTTTTTTATCTGATACATACTCTGACCAACACCTACTGCAGCAGCGAAATGAAAAACAGCTTTAACACCACTGAGAGCTTTATTTAAAATATTCTGATCACAAATATCCCCTTTAACAAACTCCGCATCATTATTGACATACAATGGCTTCACAGATGATGGTCCGTGTACCTGTGGTGAAAGATTGTCAAGAATTCGTACTCTGTAACCTCTTTTTAACAGCTCGTCGGTAAGATGTGAACCGATAAACCCAGCTCCACCTGTAATCAGAATCAAATCACCCATTTCTCCACCCGATAAATGATCGTTTTTAAAAGGTACTCTGGATTTTGATATAAACAAGAAGTGTGCCAAAAATTGTCCTACCGTTTCATTTGTTTTCAGGCATATAAAGGAACAACTTTTGCTCCACTTATTTTCAAAGCGGAGGTGAAACATGGATCAGCTTTTACCAACCATATCCTGGGTAGATACTTCTTGGCTCAAAAATAATCTTGAAAGTGACATCACAATTTTAGATGTCCAGCCCGATGTTCACGATTATATAAAAGAACACATTCCCGAATCTGTCTACTTTAACGAAAATCATTTAAGAATCTATCATAAAAATCTTCCCACTCAGTATGTTACATTACCTGTCATTCAACAGATCTTTCAGTCTGCAGGTTTACAAGAAAATAAAACCGTAGTTATATATGGCAGCGATGGCAGGTTTTCAGGAATAGGAGATGGTCTTGAACAGACTATGGTTGCTTATTCCCTGGCACGATTCGGCCATTCAAGTATCCGGATTCTAAATGGTGGACTTCAATCATGGATCAATGCCGGTTTTCCTTTATCAAAAAAATATCCCAATGTTTCCATTTCAGAGTTTCATACATCACTTAACAACGACCTCTTTGTCAATTACAATCAATTCCTGGAGATAAAAGATTTGCCCGATACGGTTATAATCGATGTACGTCCAAGATCGATTTATCAAGGGGGTAACCTCTGGAGTAAACCAGGACATATCCCTAATGCCATCAATCTTCCATGGCGACTCTTAATGGATCATGACAACCCACGACTTCTTCGCGCAGAATCGTTTCTTAAAGAGATTACCATATCCAGAGGTGCACCACCAGATAAAACAATAATCCTTTACTGTGGAACCGGTCGTGAAGCAACTGCTGCGTTTCTGGTTTTTAAATATCTTCTTAAATACCCCAGTGTTAAAATTTACGAAGGTTCCTTCACCGAATGGGTAATCAATCCCGATAATCCCACTGTAACCGGACCTAGCCCTGTTTAAAAAAAGAAACTTTATATGTTGTTTGAACGAATCGTATCTGAAGGACTTTCTCAGTATTCCTATCTTGTAGCAGACAGTTTCAAAGCTGTAGTTATCGACCCCAGAACTGATATACAAATCTATTTAGACCTGGCTCAAAAAAATCAATTACAGATTGTAACCATATTGGAAACTCACCGTCATGAAGATTTCCTTTGCGGTTCCACATCTTTAGCCGGAGCTGCCGGAGCTGAAATCTGGCATGCAGATTCTCAATGGGATTACAACTACGGTCTTCCGGTTTCCGATAAACAATCCTGGAATATCGGCAATCTTAAGCTTGAGTCGATCTTAACTCCCGGACATACTTCAGGAATGATGAGCTACCTTCTTTACGATGAACATGGCTCACCATGGTGCATTTTCACTGGTGACGCACTCTTTTCAGGTGAAATAGGCAGGGTTGATCTGATGGGAACCGAACGGCTCGAAGAGATGGCCTCACAACTTTATGATTCCATTTTTTCAAAGCTGCTTTTACTGGGAGATCAGATTATTGTATGCCCGGCACATGGAGCCGGCTCCGTTTGTGGTCAGAACATCTCCAACCGAATCTGGACTACTATCGGTCTTGAAAGACTTCACAACCCGATTCTTCAATTGAATAATAAAATATCATTTATAAAAACAGTAGCCCGTAATCTGGAAAGACCTCCTTATTTCTCAAAAATGGAGACATTGAATCTAAGCGGACAACATCCAAACCATATGTATCCAATTCCCTTTTTAAGCCACGAATTCAATGACATATCAGCGAATTCACTTATTTTGGACACACGGGAAATCTCCTGTTTCGCGGCTTCACATATTCCAAACTCTATTTCGATCTGGGCCGATGGGATTTCATCATATGCTGGATGGTTTTTACCTTACGATATCGATTTGTTTCTGGTTAGTGATCTGAAAAAAATTCAGACTACAGTTACCGATCTATACAGACTGGGATTTTCTGTAAGTGGATATCTTTGCGATGAATTCATTGAATGGCATAAAGCAGGTCTACCCTCAAATTCTGTTTCAACCATAACGGCTCAGGATTTCAAGGTCATTGCAGACTCCAATAAGTCAGTATGGATTTTAGATGTTCGCAATATTCAGGAGCTTACAGAGCAAGGTCGGATACCCGATGCCAATAACATTCCTCTAACTGAACTACCCTCTCAAATCGATTCAGTTCCTGTGGACCGTATAGTTTACATTTTTTGCGGAAGTGGACATCGTTCAATGATTGCAGCATCTTTACTATTGCAACAGGGTCCCTATAAGCCTATGGTCATACTGGGAGGTTTTACAGCATGGCAGGCTTTAAAATACCCGATTGAACACTGATACTGTTCTTTTATTTTTAACAATAGCAGGGGGGTTTATGAGAGAACACATATTTAAAACAATAGAACTCACCGGTACATCACCAGACAGTATAGAAGATGCTGTCAGAAACGCGGTTTCTAAAAGCGGCCAAACGATCCATGGAATGAAATGGTTTGAAATTTCTCAAATAAGAGGCGCTCTTGAGCAAAACCATATTTCGCAATGGCAGGTCACAACCAGAATAAGTTTCGAACTGGACGAATAGCATTTTGCAAAGATGTATTCAAAACAGATTCCAAATTACAAACCATAAATTCTATTAAATACTATTTTCAAATCCGAAATTTCAAACAGTATTGAGAAAACTATCAAGTGCTTTTTCATTTCTGATTTTCCATTCTGATTCATTTTTTTTCAAAGAGTGGAAAATATGAGTTAAAAAAATTATTTTTTCCTTATAAATATGTGAAAGGATGATCTATGCCGATGTATGAGTTCTATTGTCATATCTGTAATACTATTTATACATTTTTCTCAAGAACGATAAATACCGAGAAAACACCTGATTGTCCAGCCTGCAAAAAAAACACTCTGAGCAGACAGATCTCCAGATTTTCGTTTACTGGAAAATCCAAAAAAGACCAGGATGGGGATTCTGAGTTCCCAGATCTACCAATAGATGAATCAAAAATGGAAAGAGCAATGCAGGCTTTAGCCTCTGAGGCTGAAAATATCAGTGAAGATAATCCCAGACAGGCAGCAAATCTGATGCGAAAACTCACCGATATGACTGGGCTCAAGCTTGGTGATAAAATGGAAGATGCGCTCAGCCGTATGGAGGCAGGTGAAGATCCCGAAGCTATAGAACAGCAGATGGGAGATATTGATGAAAGTGATCTTTTTAAAGTGGAAGTATCCAGATCTTTCAGACAAAAACGTCCGTTGCGCGACGATACCCTTTACGAGATGTAATCATCAGACATGCACACCATAGTGTGTATCAGCCTGATTTATTGTGTTCAGTGCTACATTGACATCTTCAATTTTACTAACACTAACAATCTTGGATCCCTTTCGGAAGTTGTTTACTCTAGCCAAACCGGAAAGCACTTTTCCCGGACCAATCTCTATAAGAGTATTGATACCCATTTCTTTTAAAGTACTCATCGATTCTCTCCAGAAGACAGGACTTACCAACTGGCCTGAAGAAAGGTGTTTTATTGTTGAAGGATGATTTTCAGTTTTTGCAGTTGCATTTAGAATTATGTTGGTTACCGGCTGTTTAAAATCAATAGGTTCCACCCATTTCTCAAACTCAAAACGAACATCTTTAAGAAATGGACTATGCCAAGGCCCCACTACTGACACTTTCTTAGTCCTTCCCAGATTCTGTTCAGCAACTATAAAAGAAACCTTTTCCAGTAAAGATTTATCACCGGATAAAACAAACTGATCCGGAGCATTGTCATTAGCCATGACAAGCTTAAGTGGATCACCCATCTCATCAATGATATTTTGCACAGTATCTCTATCCATGAACATGACTGCCAGCATCCCTCCGTCACATTGGGAAGCCACTTTATCCATCAGCTCTCCCCTTTTGGTGGCAATCATAATTGCCTGCTCAGCAGTTATTACTCCTGCAGCAGCCAAAGAAGTGATTTCACCCAAAGAATGTCCCAAAACGACATCCGGATTTGCACCACTTTCGATCAGACGATTCCAGAACCCCAAAGACACGGTCACTATGGAAGGTTGAAGAAAACGAGCCTGCATCAAACTGGTTTCAGGTCCATTCAGGCAAAGCTGCCTCAGATCTTCATGAACCAGATCACATGCCAGCTCCAGCAGATTGGTGGTAAAGGAATCTTGGAAAAACAAGTCTCTACCCATGCCAATTTCCTGAGAACCTTGCCCTGGAAACATAAATGCGAATCTACTCATTAATTTAAAAAGCCCCGGAAATAAATAAATTCATAGATGTTGCTGAAAGTTCTGGAAAATACAATGTGAATAGGAATTTTTCAATACAGGATATTTCTTTGATAGGAAATTTTATGTATTAACAGCCAAATCAATTTCATTTACCCCAGAGTTATATCTTTATTTTTTAAAAATTTAACTCCGGGGCATTCCGTAATGGAATTTGCATCTCCACTACTCCAACACCCTCCACAAAGGAAACACTCATGAGCACTAAACCCAGAATCGTCGCTCCTGGGGTCATCTACCAGGTCTCCTCTAAAGGTGTAGCTAACCTCGATATGTTCAGAAAAGAT
>DATAMG010000077.1:0-9812 GCA_036260705.1 Chitinispirillaceae bacterium
GGTTTTGAATCTGTCTGATAAATCAGGGAAATCCGGATCAGGGGTTTATTTAATAAGAAACGGAAGTGAGTTCAGTGTGGTTAATTATTTAAAGGACAGATAGTCAACAATATGAAGACAAAAATACTTGATTGACAGCATTCTTTGATTCATTATCCTTTATGATCATTGTACATAATCTGTAATTATTCAATTTATACTTCAAAAATGAGAATTGGAAATCATAGGTTATAAAAACTCCAACCTGTAAACCTTTTTGTGAGAGCCACAAAGGATCCTTACGATGGTAAGGGCCTGCGTTTTTGCCATTAGCGTCGGTAATACGGGTACGGGTCATTTGTGAACTTAGTAAAGGCGAAGTTGTCTCCAGTCTGATATTATACCGGTCTTTAATATAGTTCAACATAAGAACCGTACTGAATGATACTTCTCTGGTTAAATTTTCTCTCCGGTTTTTAACCTGGAAGTTATTTTCAGAACTGTTTTCAGGAATTTCTCCGTAATATTTTGTCTGGAAATCAGCTTTAACATTGCCCAATATTATTAATCCAAAGCCCAGTCTGCCGAAATTATTATCAAAAAGAGGGAACATAGCACTAAGGTCCATTCCTGCATTAAATATGTTCTGGTTTGCATAAGAAAAATCTTCCCAGGCAACTTCATCAAGGTCGACAATCGCGGAATTTATGTATGCCTTGGTGCGCCCTCCTCCAACACCACGTAAATGCGTATTGTTCGTCCGGTAATATTCATATTGAAGGAGTAATCCGATGTCTATATAATGCAGCCATGGTCCTAGTTTGATATTTATGTTAGGGTCAGCTTCAATTAAAAATCCTCTTCGTGTTTCTTTTGAATCTGATTCAACCTCCGGATTGGAACTCAGTACATCTCCAGTCACATTTCCTTTATATCCAGCCCGGACAAATGAGTTTAACCCGAACCTGTCACCGGTAAGCCAGTGAATGTTTCCATAGAGATTGATCTGACCCTGATGGCTTTTTTTTGTCCAGTCACTTTTATCATACTCACCAATAAAGTTCCGGTCAACTATAGTATCACCGGTTAATTTAGCAGTATCAGTTTCATATCTCCATCGATAAAAGTCTTGTCTACCGAAATTTAACATTAATGACATACCGGCTTTTATTCTGTCCAGAGATGTACCGGCAGTGAATTCAAGAGTATATAATGGCCCTTTGGAGTATTCATTTTGCAACCAGGCATCTCCCAGTGGACTGGGGTTACGAACTCCGAAGATATGGGCGCATCCAACATTTGACCATCCCCATAGCACCCGGCTGGTGGATACATCAATGGTATCGTATTTTGTAAAGGAAAAGTCGCTTTTAAGGGCAAGGGTAGTTTCCAATCCGGCTCTGAGTTTAATTCCGAAAGGCACATCAAATAGTGAAAACCCGAACAAACCATCTACAAGAAAACTGTTTAAAGTGTGTCGCAAAGAGTAGTCGAATGGAACATAGGAGGTATCTGTTGAAACTACGTTAGTGAAGTTGCCTTCAGCTCTGTCGCGCAAGGCATTGAGAGTATAATCAAAATCAACTCTGGCGGTGAATTTTTCCGATGGACGGTATGAGTATCCGAAAACATTTCTGGATGTATGCAGCTTGGCACTTTCCTTGAAATATGCAGGTGATTCTGATATTTCCGTACCGGTAATTGTGTAAACTGCACCGGATGGTTTGTTGGTTATTTGGTCAATATCACCCCACCATGGTGATTTACTGTAACTGGGGAAAAAAATAAGTGCATTAGAATGCTGATTGGAAATATCCTGCGGATATAAGGAGTATGAGAATTCCGGATTGGACCCGAAGGATGCTATTCTGGTCTGAGTATATCCTATATCAAATGCCAATAAAAATTCTATAAAAAAGACAAGCCTCGCAATATTTTTATTTTTCATAACCTGCCTTATCTGAAGGGCGTTTACCGTGGATGGTGTTTTTTAAATTATCAATATCGGTGGTTATAAAGAAACCAAGCTTTACTCCGGCTTGTGAAACCCACATGTTTTTATTGGCTTTTTCATAAATTACCTCATCTTTCTTCAGGTCAATTATTCTGGTTTTTGGGGTGAGAGAATAAACCAGTGGCTGACTGATATCGAAACGGTATACAAAGGCTCTTCTTCTGTAAACAATACTTATCATTGAGTTCAGCCAGGTCTCATGGTCAAAATTTTTTCGTACAGATTCTTTGGAAAAATCGATATCCGATCCATTGGCTTCACTTTCTCCAAAATACTTATTTGTCCACTTGAAACGGGTCCATAACATGGCCATAATACCTATGGCAACACTCTGTTCTTTATTTCCAAAGATAGGAAAGACCGGATTTAGATCGAGTGCTATTTCAAAAAAATTCTGATTCCAATAGGAACAATTTTCCCATGAATATTCGGGTCCTACATATACATTGGAATTTACATAGGCATCTTCCTGACCTCCATCAACCCAGAATGGTGCCTTATGGCTGAAATGCATGAAGGAATAATTGCATAATATTGCGGCATCGATGTAAGTCTGCTTTGAACGCCATGGATAAAGGCTTACATTGGGATTTATCTGAAGTACAAAGTTTTTCATGTTTCGAGTATGTCCATTTTCGACATCAGGATTGCCAATCGCATGCTGAGAGGTATCCAGTGAAGTATAACGGGTGAGCACAAGAGTGGCAAAGCGGTATTTCTGAGCTTCAGACCATATATAGTTTCCATAAAGTCTATAGGTGAAGTTTCTTACTTTATAAGCTTCATCATGGATATACGAAGAAACATCGTCGTGCCAGTTATAGGAATCAAGATTTCCGAAATTGAATCTGAATCGTGTGCCAAGAGCCAGTCTTGGAAATGTTGCACCGGCCTGAAAATCTATCTCTAATAAAGGGCCCAGAGAATAATCATCCTGTTGCGCAGCATGTGCCAGGTGAGTGGCTGTATTCAGAACATTGCCACCCTGGGATGCAGACCATCCCCAGAATAGTCTGCCGGCTTCTCCTGGAATGTTGGATTCGATATCAGGTTTAGTGGTGGCTATTCCACCTAATCCTATCTTGACACCTACAGGAACATTTCTGATTGTTTTTGCAGCCATTGAACTGATGTAAAGTTCATGAAATGAATTGCGTTCCTTATAATGAAAGCTCAAATTGTCCACATTTCCGGATGCTTCTGAGATCATTGGCCAGGCAGAATAGCGGAGATCAAAACGTGTTTTAATTGAATTTTTCAGTGAATGGCTGAAACCGATCTGGTTTTGAATAGCATTTATCCGCGATTTATGTTTGAAAGAATTACCATTTTGATCAACGATATTTTCACCGGTGGCAAGATAGGTGTTATTGGGCCGGTTTGCCGATTCATTAATGGATTTATTGGGTGGATCATCAATGTCACTCCACCATGGTTTCTGTTCATAAGTAAAAAAGTAAAACACATTGTCCTTATCGAATTTTAAAATGTCCTGAGGGAAAGCCAAGAGGGTTAAACTGGGGTTTGACCCAACCAGAAAAACTCTTCCATACACATCTGATATCAGCAGATTAGGTAAAAGGGTAGCAATAGACAACAGCAAAAGTGAAACATTTCTTTTGTACACGATCGAATATCCTTGTGATTACCTGAAATCCTGGTGAAAAACCGGAGAAAGTCAAATCCAGGATTATACAGAAGTAACTATAAAATATCATCAATGAGAATCGGTTATAAACAGCTATCTGTAATTTAGTAATTTTTTTGTACCGGCAGGGTTGAAAATGAATGAATATCAATGAAATAGAAGAGTTTACCACCTTTTCAGGACGGTATCATATGCCCTGATCCCGGAACACAAATAAGGTGTATCATCGGTGAGGGATAAATTCAAGAAGTATTTTACTGGTTGGAATATCACAAAATTACTAAAAACAGGCCATTTCGCTATTCTTAAAAAAGTATAAGCACCATAAGAAAAAATATCAAATCGGAAAAGAATATATAATCAGAAATAAACAATCAGAGCTAATCAGATATAACCTAATTCGGTTAATAGCTGAGTAGTAGCTATTTTTTATTGATAATAATAAATTAGTCCAAAAGCCGTTTAACAATTTTCATCATAATCTTTGAAAACCAATCTATAAAAGCATCCTGCTCTGCCGGACCTTCTGTAAAGTCTATACCTTTCAGTCCGCATATGTTCAGAACAGGAATGTATTTTTTAATGATTAATCTGAGTTCAAGTACCTGAAGCATTTGTTCCAATTTGTCAAAATCAGATTTAAATAATTTACCAAGAACTTCATCAAAAAATGAGTATACGTTAACCCAGTTTAACCAGACAGGTGGTTTGGATAAATTTAAAAGCAAGGCATCCCTCAGTTCTATACGTATAGAATACATAGTTTCCCGTCCTAAAACATTTCGTTGCACATAACCGGATTGAGACATGTTGACTAGTATAGTTTGAACAGTTTTTTGAGCGAATGCAATTTCTCTTGATAATTGTGTTGAATTTACTATGGCTGGTCCAGGATGTGTAATCAGGTATAGAAGAATTTCACTTCGGGCATTAGTACCAAACAGTGCTCTTAAACTCAATAGCAAAGCGGATGGATTATAAGGATCAAACAGCTTTGAATAACCTCTTAACAATAGTTTTCCCCGTAAATATCCATGTGCTTTGAAAACAGCATCACTTTCACCAAATGGGAGCATCGGTTTACCATCTTTAAAGAAAAAAAGCGGCTCATCAACTTGCTTTTTGTCAGAATTATTTATCTTCATGCCCCATTTTGATTCAGGGATTGAAAATGCGATGGCATTAAGAACTGATTTTGAGGTGAAATACCCGGTATTGCTCAGTGATTTTAATCTTTGAAGGTTTATATAACCGAAGAAAGAATTAAGCCAGTCAAGCATTTCATCAAACAATCTTGGTTCTCTGCGTCCTAGTGAACAGGTAAAAAGAATCAGTGCTTCAGGATCGATCCAGTAGCTGCTTTTTTTATTACCGTTACCCTGTACTCCCAAGATACACCATTGGTTCCAGATCAATTCGATAAGTTTTTCCTGTAGTTCTGTTTTAAATTCTTTTAGCAATGTTTCCATATCCAATCGCTTCTAACATTGTGATCATTATTTCTCGAAACTCAGGTGAAGGGTTCTGAATAAAAGTCCAGAGCACAGCTTCATAAATTTCATCGTTATCTGGAGACAATGAGATTAAATCATCCAGATGGTAACTGGGTCCTCCTTTATCTGCAGCCGCATATAATTTAAAATGAATTTGGTCTATACGGTCGATGAAATAAACGTTTAAAGACGAACTGTACTTTTTGTACTTTAGTCGATCAAGAAAACCCTGAGGCAAACCAGAGTTAGATAAATTGAAATTGATCAATGACCATGGACCATTGTTTAGCCAATTATCAGGCAATTGCAGCTCTATTTGTACTACATCTGCTGCTCTTTTTAAAAATTCAGGAAATGGTTCAGCTTTGATGATCTGTTTATTTTCATCTAAAAAGGCAATAATATCCACATCTTTTGTCGTACGGGAAACCAATCGATTTGCAACTAGTGATGAACCTCCACACACAATAAGCGAGATCTCAGGAGAACTGCTTTTACTCAGGAGCGCTCCAAGCAGCGTCAGCGACCTTTCCAGGATAGTGCTATCAATTGGTTTTTTATTCATACCTATAAGTATAATATCTATTAATTACGCCATCAAGTGGTAATACCACTTAATTGTAGTGGTAATACCACTTGATTGTATGTTTAATGAATCTCTGTGAAATTATCTTTAAAACCTAAAGAGGACGATTCTTTGTAGATGAATCGTCCTCTTTAGATATAGGATGATTACAGTCTGTGATTGGAAGCTAATTTTTTTGGGTATGTCATTATAGCTCTGAAATTATGTATAAAAATGTTAATCAATGATGCAATTTGAGGCAAAAGTTGATATGATTATAATGGATGGGAAATTAGATTCTTTTAATCCAAAAAGAATTGTCCGGTTTAGGTATTAATAGTACACGAAAGCAACATGAATTCATACATTTGCATACACGGCTGTTTACGATCTGTTTTGTTGGCGATTACTGGTTTCATAGCAATTACATTTTCGCATAGCATGGATGATTTTACTGGAAAGGTATTTCCTGCCAATCATGCCTTAAATGCGGCTATAGATTCTCTTCCTGTTCATTCTAATTCCCAGAATTTTATCAATTCTATGGGAGCCAATACCAGTCTGCACCCGGACTTCGGAACCCAGTGGGAGGAAGATGGCATCCCATACCAGATGGGGATTCCATATAATGTGGTTGGTGCAAATCAACCGTTGGTTCCGATTACTTTTAATCTTTACGATGATGAAAGTGATCCGGGGCCATGGCCTATTCCCCGCAATCCTTTTATAGAAACGGTTTTTGACTGGCGAGATACCGCTGAAGGTGACCGGCATATGCTCATAATTGATACAAGCAGACAAATGCTTTATGAGACCGGTAATGTTACAGGAAACAGTGATGGCACAGTGTGGCAGGGGGGATGCGGTGCGGTTTTTGATTTGAATTCCAATGAATTGCGAAAAGCAGGCTGGACATCTGCTGATGCTGCCGGACTGCCTGTTTTTCCATTACTTGTCCGCTATGATGAAATTAGTCGTGCAATGGAAAATGGGGGAGTGATTCCTCATGCAATCAGGGTTACTGCTTCCAGAACTCAAAAAGCGTATATCTGGCCTGCCCGTCATTTCGCTTCCAGTTCAACCGATACTAACAGACCGCCAATGGGGCTTCGGTTTCGTCTTAAAAAAGATTACGATATTTCCGGTTTTTCTTCCAGAATGCAGATAATACTCAGGACTTTCAAAAAATACGGACTGATAATGGCTGATAACGGCAGTAACTGGTATTTTCAGGGAACTCATGATGATCGCTGGGATGATGAAGAGATTAATTCCTTGAAAAAACTTCATGGAAGTGATTTTGAAGTTGTTGATATTTCATCATGGATGAAGCGTTCCGGATTTGATCCCAATTCTGCTGCTGTACCTTCAGTAACTCCGATTTTAAATTCCAGTGCCAGTTTTTTAAACCATCATAAATTGTTTCTGGTGCAGAAAATTCACAATAATCAATATGAGATTCATTATTCTTTGGTGAAATCTGGTTTGGTTGAAATCAGATTGGATGATCTGCAGGCGCGTAATCTTCAGATTATTACCAGAGATTTTAAAACAGCAGGAGAACATTGTGTTTCATTTTCTGTGAAATTGACTCCAGGCTTGTATTTGATCATTTTACGATTCGCAGATGTTGGTATGAAAACACAACGGTTTGTGATTACCCGGTAAACTGTTCCCCAATACTCATAAACAGAACGATTTTGAACTTTGTGGTGATTGAGGTTATTTTTAACATTAATTCCGCAGTTGAGGTGGATACATTCAATTGTGGATTTTAGGTTTAACACGTGTCAGAGGTTTTAAATAATAATCAGATGGGACGTTAATGATTTTAGAGGGCATTTTCGGAGTCGTAAAACTGCTGTTACCGCCAAAGTTAAAAAGAATATTCTCAAAGATTTTTCCCAAAAAACATCTGCATAAATTTTTACCATCAGAATATCCTTTAACTATACATATTGATCCCAGCAATATCTGCAATTTTAAATGCGTGTTTTGTCCGACTTCGGATGCAAATCTCTTAAAAGAGGTAAACAGAGAAGCCTGTCTGATGAAACCGGAACTGTTTAGAAAAATTATTGATGATTTTTCTGAGATGTTAAAAAAGAAGAATGGCAGAATATTTTGTATTCATCTGTATAAGGATGGGGAGCCACTGTTAAATCCGGATTTTTTTGAAATGGTAAGATATGCTAAAAATAGCGGGATTGCCAGGGTGTTGTCCACTACCACAAATGGGTCACTTATCACCGGAGAGTTAGCAGAAGGGCTTGTAACATGCGGGTTAGACAGTGTTCGCATTTCCATTGAGCATGTCAATAATGAGGGGTACAAAAATATCTGCAAGTCCAATATCACTTACGATGAAATACTGGGCAAGGTGCGATTATTAAACGATGTAAAAAGGCGGTATGGAAGTCCCTTATATATAACAGTAAAAATCACAGATACCGGATTTAAAAAAGCTGAGTTGAAAAAATTCCGCGATGATTTCGGCCCGTTCTGTGATGAGACTAGAGTTGATTCTTTGATGGGCTGGTCTGATTCTTCCAGAAAAGATTTTACTTTAGGTAAAAATCCTGAAACCGGTATGGATGGATCGACTATACTTCATAAACAGATCGTTTGCCCGGATCCATTTTCAAAATTATCGGTTAACAGTAACGGAACAGTTTCTGTCTGCTGTGTTGACTGGAGTCATGGGATTATTACCGGTAATGTGTGCAATAATTCCATTGAAGAGATCTGGAGTGGAGAGAAATACAGAGAGATCAGACGACTTCATATTAGCGGTAATAGAGATAAAATTGCCGTTTGTAAAAGTTGCCAATATGTAAATGGAACTCCTGCAAGTGCGGATCTGGATTCTTATAGGGAGAAACTGCTGCAGTATTATTGCTGAATTATTCCGATTTACCTGACATCACTTATATCTAATATTAAAGCTTCTAAAAATTTGTATTTCAATTCTATTCCGCACTATGAGCTTCGCCCGTTTTGGAGCAGAAGAAGTTACGCATCGTAAATTTTGACCGGCAATATAATTACCCGTCCGTTAATTCATTTTACTTCGATATTCAAGATTCGATATTCGTTATTTGATATTTAATTTTTTTTATTCCATGGAACTACGTGTGGAAAGCCAGCTCGACATGAGCGGTAGGGTGATTCCATCACAGATAAGTTGGCATTTTTTTTGATTTAAGTAAAGTGTAACGGAGGGATGAAATGAAACCGGTGCACCTTATTATATGTTCATTATGCTTTTTTTTTAAGGTTGATCCTGTTTCTGCAGAACTTTCCTTGCACAAGCTCACTTCTCTTAGTAATGCCAAAATTGTACACGACAGCAGTATTATACCATACCTAACCTACTACGGTTTGGATGCTTATGGATCATCTCATATTATAGGTACATTCAAAAGTGACTCCTTTGTCTGTGTCGGGCAAATATATCGGCCTTGCGGACCTTCGCGCGGGACCGTCATTTTTCTTCATGGGTTATTCGATCATGTTGGTACTAATAAAAACGCGATAGTTGCCTGTCTGCAGGAAAACTATACATTTGCAGCATTTGATCTTCCAGGTCATGGTCTTTCAAGCGGAAAACGTGGTAGCATCAGGGATTTTCGTGAGTATGCAGATGCGCTGGGTTCATTTCTGAAAATTTGCGATACTCTTACCAGTTTACCTTATGTGTTTATCGGGCATAGCACGGGTTGTGCTGTAGCTCTTGAATATTTATCCTCAACAAAGCAGCAGCCTTTCGCTAAGATAGTTTTTCTTGCTCCTCTTTTAAGATCAGCATCATTTCGATCTTTATCTATGGGTTATAAAATTTTCCACAATTTCAGAATTATCCCCAGGCGATGGCACCGCAAGTCATCGCATGACAAAGAAGCAATGAAACGTTTTCGTAATGATCCTTTACAACCCAAAATTTTCGCAGTCGAATGGGCCGGTGCATATTTCAGCTGGTTTGATCGTATAAAAGATATGCCAGAGCATCAATTCCCTTTGGTGGTAATACAGGGAACCGATGATAAAGCAGTTGATTGGAAATACAATCTACCTTGGTTTGAAAAGAAGATCAAGGGTGTGAGGGTGGTTAAG
>DATAMG010000082.1:0-10371 GCA_036260705.1 Chitinispirillaceae bacterium
GAACGCAAAACAGAGAAAGGGTTTGGAGAAGAAATAAATAAATAATATCTTTGACAATACTTCTGTTTTGTGATCAATGTGGCTAAATCTTAAATCTCATTTTTTTTTGTATTCTGTATATCAGTTCCGGAATAATAAACCAGCAGCCACTAACGTAAGAGAAAGCAAAACAGTTAAAACATTAATTCCTAAAAATGAGTACAGTTCTTTTTTTTGTTCGACTATGTTGAAAATTTTTTTTATTCTTGTCAACATTACTATTAAAGGAATGATTCCTGTTAATGATAGAGCAGGAATAACACGCAGGCTTACCGATACAATTATGGATAATATTGTACATACTATAAAAATTGTATAAATCCATATACCGATTTTTTTACCATATTTAATAATGACATTACATCGTCCAAATATTCTATCCGCCTCCACATCGGGAAATTGATTCAACAGTAAAAGATTACTTACCAGAAAAAAAGGTACTGATGATACTGTAACAATTGTCCAGGATAATGAACCGGTTAAGGCTGCATATGTCCCGATAACCATCGAGAAACCAAAACCAATACCTGGCGAAACAAGCGACAAAAGCGGTCTTTTAACAAATACCGGAGTATACAATACTACACAGAGTAATCCCGGAATTATCGTTGATAACATTAGAGGACCTCTGAGAATTATGTAGTATATGCTTACAATCAATACCACCATTACATTTATAATACCGAATATTAAAGCAATTTTCGCAATTTGAGGAGCATTTATAAGAGACCCGCTCCCTCCGCTGAAAACAGTTTTTTCTGTTTTAAAATCCAATCCGGATCTGAAATCCAGATATTCATTTAAAACGTTGACTGCAATATGAGCTGCCAGTGCGCCGATACATATAAATAAAATATCCTTAGTCCCTATTGAAAAATCATCATAAACGGCCACAGCTATTCCCACGAAAACGCAAACAAAAGCCAATAAAAGGAAAGGAACCCTGGAAGTACCAGCAAGGATTTTAGCCGTATAAAAAATGGAATTTCCGTTATTTTTCATATGTTAAATCCATGCTCCGATCAAATAAATCGGATAAGAAATTTTTTAGTTGAATAGAACTGTCGGACAAAATACTGGACGCCTCATTAATCAAATTATTACGCTGATTCAAAGCAAATTCAAATGAACCATAATTATGTAATTGCTCAATAAATTCCATCACAATTTGTAAATCGCACTCTGATTGAATCAATCCTATTAATTCTTTTACTTCTGATTTTCCGCAGTTATATAAGTGCCACATCAGAATGGTCTTTCGACATTCAGTTATATCTGAAGGCAGATCCACTGTAATAGAATCTTCGGATAACTCTGAAAGATCATCAGAAATCTGATAAGCCCGCCCCAGAAACAAACCAGCCTGATTTAAAGATTTTAATTTTGTTTCAGAAGCACCGGCAAGCTGCGCCCCGGCCACCAGGGGCCCGCAAAATGTATATCTGGCGGTTTTTTGATCATATATCTCATAAATATCATCAAGAGTACATTTATCAATTTTTAAAGATGAGTAAATCAATTCCATAAACTGACCACTACCGGTACTAACAGCTGCATCAAGTATCGTTTTTAATGCGCGCTCTTTTTTTTCAGGATGTTCCCCCACCTTTAAAAATGCTTCAACAGCTGTGCTGTAAAGGATATCAGAAAACACAATCGATAAATCCTGAGCTTTTTTGGAAGAATCTACCTTAGCCTCCATCTCTAATATCTTATGTAATGATTGCCCTCCCCGCCGACTTTTTGATTTATCAATAACATCATCCTGAATAAGTGCAAAAAGATGTAATAGTTCCAATGATGCAGCACAGGCGAACAGATTATCACATATACCTCCTGCATTTTCCATATATTCCATGATAAAGAGTGTAGACCTTATCCTTTTACCATCCCTAAGGCAATATTCTTCTATTCTATTGCAAATATCAGGGAATCTTTTCTGTAATCCGGTCCGCACCATCAGAGGCTTTATTAAATCCTTAATTGCATGGTTTATCTGCCAGTGGATTCCTTGTATGTCCAGTATTAAGCTCCTTTATTTAGTATCGATGGGTTTTGAACAGTAATATTTAACCGGTTCAGTAATATTGCATCTATCGATTACTATTTAGTTTCTGTTCAAGATGGAATCAAAAGCCGCTCATCCTGAGTAGACTTGAGTCTTCGGCCCTCCTTCGTAAGAACTACGGAGGGCAGGAGTGGTTTGGCTTAAATTTCTCAACTCACGTTTACATATAATTTGACTATTGAAATTGAACTTACTCATTTTAAAAAGAAACTATTATTTTTTCACCGTACTTATACCTTCTTTTATCGATTGACTTAAAACACCGAGTGTATCCGGGTCCTTTCCTAAAATAGCTGACATAAACCCTTTGGCCTGCTCAATTGTTATATGCGGTGGAAGAATCGGCACATTTGGATCACAATGTATGTCTATGACCGCAGGTCTTCTGGCACTAAGCGCTTCGTCTATGGCTGAAGCAATCTGTTCGGGATTGCTTACCTCAATTCCCTTTAAATCCAATAACTGAGCATATTTGGCATAAGAGAATGCCGGTATATTCTGTGATGCTTCAAATTTTGGATCACCACTCATAACTCTCTGTTCCCAGGTGACCATATTAAGATCTTTATTATTCAGAACAATAATTACCAGACGTGGATCGCTCCATGAGTTCCAGTATTTAGCAATATCAATAAGACTGTCGTTTCCTAACATCTGCATGGCTCCATCACCAACCGAAGCAATAACAACCCGTTCAGGAAAATTCATCTTTGCAGCTAAAGCATAAGGAACACCAGGACACATAGTTGCCAGATTCCCCGAAAGTGAAGACATCATACCCTCTCGTATTTGTATATCTCTGGCCCACCAGTTAGTGGCAGATCCGGAATCGGCAGTAAGAATACAATTATCAGGAAGTTTTTTATTCAATTCCCAGAAAATGCGCTGGGGGTTTATTGGATTGGCACTGTGCATAGCCCGTGCCTGCAGAACCTGCCACCACTCATTTTTTAGCGTTTCTATTTTTCTCTGCCAGCTACGATCCATTTTTCTTTCAAGCATGGGAATCAAAGCCTTAAGTGTCAACGAAGCATCACCTTCAAGATTTACCTCCATCGGATATCGAAGACTAAGCATCCTGGGATTGATATCGATCTGAACCCCACGGGCCTGTCCTTCTCTGGGAAGAAATTCTGAATAAGTAAAGCTGGTACCTATCATAAAAAAGGTATCGCAATCCATCATCAGATCCCAGCTTGGTTTAGAACCTAAAAGTCCTATCGGCCCGGTACAATAAGAAAGAGTATCTGCAATGACTGATTTTCCTAAAAGAGCCTTGGCAACACCTGCCCCTAACAGTTCTGCCACCTGCATTACCTCCAGGGAGGCTTTTAAGGCGCCCGCACCGACAAGCATTGCCACTTTTTTTCCGGAATTAAGAATATCTGCGGCCTTTTTCAGTTCTGATTCAGCAGGAAGAATGCGGGGTGCACTATATCCTACCCCGGTAAAAGATGAACCATGTTTACGTGGTGGAGCTGCAACGGCATCCATTTCCTGAATATCATTGGGAATTATTATACAGGTAACCGTACGCCGTGCTTTGGCAATGCGAATTGAACGATCGACCAATTGTCGTATTTGAGCAGGGGTACTTGCCATATGCACATATTCATGAGCCACATCCTTGAAAAGCGAAACCAGATCTACTTCCTGCTGATAATCGGCTCCCAGTGAAAATGTTGCCTGCTGACCGACTATCGCCAGAACCGGCTGATTATCAAGCTTGGCATCGTAAAGCCCATTCAACAAATGGATCGCCCCGGGTCCTGAAGTAGCAATACATACTCCTATTTTTCCTGTAAATTTGGCGTGTGCACAAGCCATAAAGGCTGCTAATTCCTCATGACGGGTCTGGACAAACTCCACTTTATCCCTTTTACGGTTCAATGCTCCCATAACACCGTCTATACCATCTCCGGGATAACCATATACTCTTTTTATTCCCCACTGGCATAGCCTCTCTACTAAAAAATCACTAGCTTTCATGCCAACCCCTCTGCATGTTTATCAAAATCACAAATTATTATTTTTTGATTCAAATCTGATTTGCAACGCCTGTGCCATAATATTTCAAAGGGACTTCATCTGAGTAGAAAAATTTGGGCTTATCTATTACTGTTTTTAAAGTGAAGATTATCAAAATAGGTATTCTTATAACAATAAAAATTGCAGTCAAAGATAGTGTGCACAATCAAATCATTTGGCTTAAGCACAATTATACTTTGGCCAACCAGTTGGATGAATAAAAAGTCCCCAGAATGATTCCATAAATGACATGGGCCAGTATTGCCGATAGCGGCGTTCGTAACCCATAATGCAACCCCAGAAATCCCGGAGGTTCCAGCTGACAAATTTCAGCAGGCGTCTGAAACTCACTGGCCATTCGAGGGTGAATACCCGGAAGAATAGGAACAATAACTGTCATGGCAATCACCCCATGCAAAAAACCAGTAAATGCACCAAAGTACCAGCTTTTGAAATTCAGGGACTCAAATATGGCAACATGTACAAACGAAAATATCCATCCATTCACTACGTGTACAAAAAAGCCTGTTACTTTTGCTTTATCTCTGTCAGCAGTAAAAATTGTGCCTAAAATAAAGGGTATATTCATACGGGTGAAATTGTACTGCTGAGAAAAAGCCATAAGTGAGGTTAAAACCAGAGTTGCTACAAATCCCCATAATAACCAGTTTCCAATATGCATAGATCAGTTTCCCCGCAATATTCTTTCCTGGATACTGATTGCCGCATTGATCAGCCCGATATGAGTAAAGGCCTGAGGGAAATTACCCAGAAATTCCAATGTTTGCGGTTCAATCTCCTCCGAATACAATCCAACATCATTGGCCTGAGCTAATAGTGCACTGAATTGCCTTGTTGCATCATCAATACTGCCCCCACCTCTTGCCAGGTACTCAATAGCCCAGAAACTGCAGATACCAAAGGTCCCCTCTTTTTTAACTTTACTTTGTTCATTACGGTAAAATAATCCGTTACCGGCATATAACTTTTTTTTGAGTGCTTCATATGTTTTTAACATTCGATAACCGGCCGGGTCTTCAAAATTATGATAAGCCAAAAGCAGGGAGTTCATATCCAGAACAGATGATCCGCATTGTTGAACATATGAGGATTCGTTTTCATTCCAACCATTTTTTTGAACCGATTCCCTGATCATTTTCAGGTTTTTCTGGAAAATTTCTGTGTTTTTTTTGTTTATCAAGTTTCTTTTTTGTAACTGTACTAAACGGTTCAATCCAGTGTAGCTAGTGACTTTTGAATGTATGTGCTGAAAGCGACCGGTTCTGGGTTCCCAGATACCTTCATCAGGTTTGTCCCAATTTTTACAAATATAAATACCGAAATCAAGAATCATTGACTCTGTTTCGTGATCCGTCTGTTTCTGAGATTCAATTATATGTCCAACAGCATCAATAACTTCGCCATAAATATCTAGTTGAAGCTGCCCCCGTGCCCCATTACCCACCCGTACCGGTCGTGAATTTTTGTACCCTTTGAACCATCCAATATTTATTTCTTTCCCGGATAACCCCCCATAAACATCATAATAAACCCTCAGTTCGGGTCTAGTCAGTCGAGTTGTATGTATAAGCCATGAGGCAAATGCCATGGCTTCCTGTTCATAGCCGATATCATAAAGCGCCCGGACAGTTAAAGAAGCATCCCTGAGCCAGCAATAGCGGTAATCCCAATTTAAATCACTCTGTAATTTTTCGGGAAGTGAAGTGGTCGGCGCAGCAACGATTGCACCCGATGGCGAATATATCAGTGATTTCAATACCAGTGCACTTCTGACAACTTCTGATTTGTAAGCCCCTGCATATCTGCATTTTTGGGACCACCTGTTCCATTCACGGATAGTTTCATCAACAATCGATTTAAGAAAAGCCCCCAGTGGAACAATAACAGCCGGCCCTTCTCTTACAAATGACAATGTCATGCTGGCATGTTGATTGGCTTTTAAGGTAAATAAACCTTTACCGTTTTCATTTAAATCAATTTCTGATCGAAATAATACAGACCTGCCATTCCAGTTGTATTTAATACCATAAGAGTTGCGGCTTATCTTTACAGATGCTTTTCCGAAAGAAGGAGCAGGTTTAAGCATTATCTGGAAAGGTACAAAACCTTTGCTACATTCTATAATACGAATAATCTGCTGTTCGGGGATAATACAATCGACCTCTTTTCCCTGAATTGGCATACAATCAATTAAACTTGCACTGCCAGTTTCACAATGGAAAATTGTTTTAAGAACCATGGAATTTTCTATGTATTGGCGATTAACAGAATAGGGACAATCAGGAGCGATACTCCAATACCCACCTTTTTGATCATCCAATAACGCCCCAAACAATGATGGACTGTCAAAACGTGGCCAACAGAGCCAATCGATGGATCCTTTTCTGGATATTAATGCAGCAGAACGGCCATTTCCGATAACAGCATAATCTTTGATATTTTCATAAGTACCCATCATACCAGCAATTTAACTGCAAGTTGCATGCTAATAAAAGCTACTATATTATGAACCCGGTATCCTCAGAATGCTTTCAGAGCAGCTTTTAGAACCGCTAATCTGTTATAAATGCCTTTTGATCGATAAGTACTGAGCAGATAGTGAAGAAAAACCGCCTGCATTCCTTTTACAGGAATTCCGAAAACTTCTCCGCAAGCCTTGGCATTTGATAAAGGAACTATAAATCCGGGATCACGATGAACATACTTTTTTAATGGCATGCCACTAATTTGCGAAATAACATTCTGCGCGGCAAGCCTGCCCTGATCAAGTGAACACTGTACGGACATGCGAGCACATTCATTCTTTACATTAAAACATACCGCATCACCCGCCGCAAAGCAATTTTCTTTGAAATGAAGCATCTGGTCAACATCGATTCTTCCCTTTCTGTCTTTCTTCACATCTAAAGTACGGGCCAGTGTGGATGATTCCAGACCGGTAGTCCAGATACACAATGCATTTTCAAATTTTTCCCCATTAGACAATTGTACACTACTTTCTGTTAAATCTTTAACTTTAGATGATAAACAGATTTGTATTCCCTGACTGGCCAGGTTTTGGGTTATATAGCTGCTCATCCATCCGGGAAGCGTACTGACCAGCTTATCAACCATTTCCACAATAATCACCTTAGCGCAAATTCCACTGTTACGGATCAGCTGCTGTAAATTGGCAGACAATTCAATCCCGGTATACCCCCCTCCGCATACTACTATGCATTCATATTTTCTGTTAATAATATCATTTCGCACATGACTGGCATCATGTACACTGTCAAGCCTCAGTGCATAATGCCTGAAAGTATCTGTAGGTGGAATCGTTGTTTGTGAACCTGCTGTAAAAATTAAGTAATCATATTTTATTTTGCTCTCCAGCATTGTGATTACATTTGTGTTGAAATCGATCTCCCTTACCGGTTCACAATAAAAGGTAAACCCTAGCCGCTCTCTGAGAGGCAAAATGGGATATAAAAGATTCTGGGCCTTAACTCTTCCACTGACAATATCGGGAATCAAGGGACGGAAATGACTGTTTTCATACCGGTCTACAACCACCACATCAGCAATATGGCTGTATCTGCAAAGATACTGTACTGAAGCTAAACCAGCGAAACCAGCCCCGATTATTACAACTTTTTTTTTTTGCATATCTATACTTTTCTGTTAAAATCATTCATGGCTCTATATCAGAAATTTGCCTGGTTAAGAAGTATTAGTTGCAACAGATATACCAAAAAAATCATAATAGTTTCATTTACAGAATATGAAAAGGGAATGCCTGTCTGGTTCATTATTTGCTTTTTTGTTAACATAGTAAGAAAGGAGCAAAATATGGAGCAATCTATTCATTGTGGAGTAAGAAGTAGCGCAGCTATTGCCGGTCATCCGGTTCATCCAATTTTTATTACTTTTCCAATCGCATTTTTCACCGGTGTATTAGCTACCGACATAATTTATCTGGCTACTAAAAACATGTTCTGGTCAAAGATGTCCTTTTATCTGCTTATTTTTGGTTTGATTGGCAGTGTAATTTCTGCGATATCCGGCCTGGTGGAATTTCTGTCTTTAAGAAATGTCCGCCAGTATAGAATCGGCTGGGCTCATGCAATTGGTAACGTTTTAGCAGTGAGTATAGCAGCTGTCAACTTCGCTATCAGAATAAATCCTGCAATGCCAGTCTACCTGGTGCTTTCTGCAGTCACAGTCCTGATTCTGGGTTTTACCGGATGGTGGGGAGGGGAGCTTTCCTATAAGTTAGGTATCGGTGTTGATATGAATACCAGAGTAAAAACATAGCTTATACTTTAAAAAGAGATGACACATCCTTTACCATGCAAGTAACCCCCGATATTTCTCCATAACAGGCAACCAGGAAAACACAAGCGGAAATCCCCAAAATATCATCATCAACAAATATTGATACAGTTAATCTTCAATTTTCGAAAACCTTTAAAAATCAGTATTTTACGAATTGCAGAATATTTGCACTATATCTGGAATTTTATAATAAAGGGGATTCGGAACCAGTCTGCCAACCATCCAGAAAACGGTTCAGACTTTGATAAATGAAGCTTTATCACGATCCAAACGTTACATACGCTATCCGGATATTTTATTATTCGGGCATTTGAGCAATAGTTCCGATTTAGAAGAGTTCTGCATTCATGCAACGTACCATGAACTCATTTTAATAGGCCCTCAACAGCCAGAAGAACCATTTTTTCCACCGGCTGCCTAAGACAGACCACTATTCTTAACATTTCAGATTATCGGCATTATCCTTTTATGAATTTTATCTTGTTGGAAAGGCTGAAAGTAGTGTATGATGACAGGAGCTGATACAACAACTGACGGTTTGGGTTTAAGCAAAACCGCTCATACCCGATGTGGTTTTACAATAAAGAGCCCAAAGACAAAATCTACTCAGGATGAGCGGCTTTTGATTTAATCTTGAACAGAAACTAAATAGAGCATTTACTAAGGAAACAAGGACTAATGAATAACAGGGCGGTTTTTCTTGATCAGAATGGAACCATTATTGATGATAGCATGGGACTTATCAGACCTGTTTCAGAAAAGTCATTTTATCCAGGTACAATTCAGGCACTTAGAACTCTTTATGAGAAAGGCATACTTTTATTTATTGTAACTAATCAATCATCTGTTGGACTTGGCAAAATCAGCTATGATCAGGCTGTCGGATTCAATAACGAAGTGCGGGGTATATTAAAAAGAAATGGAGTCGGGATCATTACCACATATTCCTGTATGCACAAAAGAGATGACAATTGCGAATGTATCAAACCCAATCCACATTTTCTTCATAAAGCTAAGATGAATTATGAAATCAGCCTGCCAGATTCATTTGTCATTGGAGACCATCCCCATGATATGGAGCTTGCCCTCAATAGTGGTGCAACAGGACTCTATGTTCTTACAGGACACGGGGAAAAACACCGTAGCGAACTGATAGATGCATTCGCAATATTTCCTAATCTGCCTGAAGCAGCAGAATTCATCTTACAAAGACTCGAGACATAAACCTGCATTTCTTGTTAATAATTTATTGCTTGCAGGCAGGCGTTGATTCCTTTTTGTCATTTTTTTGAGATTATTAAAAGTGTTTCTAATCAGGCAGGTATTTGATTTTCTTAATCAAGCAAATCAACAAGTTATGTACTTCCTTTATGCTAGTAAAAAGTTTCCTAATCACATAGAGATCTTTTGATTTTTTTCTTGCATTAATGTAATCTGCATTATAGTATTGGAAACATAATAACAGATTCACTATTATCATCTACGATTATTTCTTCTCATTGTTTTTCACTGAAAAGGACAATTTATGTTCAAGAATGTCAGCTTTAAGGTAATGTTAGCAGGAGGGAATGTCGTTATCCTCTCTCTTTTGGTTCTGATCTCTACAATTTTGTTTTCCGGCATTTTTCAACCACTGTTCTTTTAATTCTGCAACCTGTTCAAAACGCTTGACCTGTTCCGGGTTATCCGATACCTGGTTTTTTGCACTGTCTATGTTCTCATCGAAGATTTTCTGACCAGAATTATATGGCTCAAGAAAATTCTCGTTTCCTGTCAGCATGAAACCCCTCTGGCCTGTTTCCATATCTACCATGGATTTGGAAAGTGAACTGGCGTGTGACAGCACTTCATGGGTGTGCGCTACCCATTTTGAAGATGTAATCAATGAACTAATACCG
>DATAMG010000084.1:0-4252 GCA_036260705.1 Chitinispirillaceae bacterium
CTCTTTATGATTTGGAAACATTTTCGCAAAAAGATACTGCCAGTTTTAGAGTAGGTATGCCTGCTTTTGTGAACAATGTAATTAGCATGAATGATTCGATTGCTTTCATTTTGTTATCATATAATGGATCTATGAGAAGCAGTTATTTCTATCTTTTACCGATCATGATCAGGCAAAATACAATTAAGGTGTTTTCTGTGATGGATTTAGGAAGTGGTAGAGATTTAATATTTGAATTTAGAGGAGGCAGTAGAAATAAGATCGCTTATATATTACGATCAAAATTATTACAGTTGGATTATTCGCAAAGCATTGAACAACCATTGAAATTTGAATATGGCTATGATGGTGGATTAGTTTACAATCAAAATTTTTATATTAAAGATGATCTGGTATGCGGATATAAAGGTGATTCCCAAAACGGTATGCAGTTTTGCTTTTATAATAGATTTGATGCATCTGTAAGTGAAAATTCTGATCTTGGATCTTTTAGAGATACAATGAATATCAAGTATATCATGAAGCCGGTTATGGTGGATTCGGTAAAATCAAGGATAATGATGGCTGGTGAAAATTCCATTATTATATACGGGTACGAATCGGTTCCTGTGGGAGTTAAAACTCCAAAAACATCGCTTAGCGCATTAAAAAATAGCAGTTTGAAAATGCAGATCTTTACAGTCAATGGTAAAATCAGGATTGCTAACAGTCAGTTCGCACCTGAGAGAATCAGGATTCTTGATTTAAATGGAAAACTGGTTACTGAGAGTTATAACAAAGCATCTGCACCTACTAACGGGCAATTTGCTGAGTTTAACATGAGAAGGCTTCCGGCAGGTGTTTACCTTTGTTCTGTGGAGAAATTGTCGGAAAAGATACAGGCTATCTCAAAGGTACAGATACCATAATCAGAGTATCAGTTTTATTGTAGTTGTTTGATAATAAAATGTTAGAAAAAAATGCTGAAAAAGGAGTACCTCTTGAAAACGTTTAAATGGTCGATACTAAGTATAATATTGTTATCTTGTACTTGTTCACAAGATAAAATGATTTCTTCAGATTCTGATTCTCTAAAGCCAGGCTTGTTTTCGATGGAGCAAATGAAAGGACTTACAAAAAAACAGGCTTCAGTAGATTCAGATCTGTTTGACACTATCAGATCAAGTCGCAGTTATTTTTTCTTGCTCAAAAATGTAGGTGATATTCCGATTACTGATATCAAACTGACTGTAAAAAACAAAGGCTATAATGTTTCACCCAATTACATTTCCGAATTGGAACCAGAGAATATATTAACAAGAGAGACAGACGTAGTCTCGATTATCAGAATAGATATCATTCACGGATTTGTCATAAATGGTACCGGCTGGGGTGGCCTGCTTGCGAAAGGTGAAAACGTATGCACGCTTTCGGTATACGGAACAACCAAAACAGGCAATGGGAACGATACTACAATCTCTTTAATCAAAACAATGAACATCTTTGCACATATCGCAAGTCTAAAGGCGTTTTCGGGAAGTGTGGAATTAAATCTCACAGAAGATCATGCATGTATTATGACCGGTGGATTTTGGGGGCCATGTTTTTCAAATGACACACTCGCTCTATTCAATGATGGCAGTGTACCTTTGGACATTAAACTAACTTATTATGATACTGTTTGTTCAGATACAATTTTATTACCCGGCGAAATCATGAAAGTTATAGAGCATGTTGATTATAAGCATTATCTAGCGACAATATGGCCATCGAACACGATTTCTGATATTTATACTTTACCACAACAATTTGATGGCAAAATTCAGAAGTTTTTTAAAAGGGAATTTGAGAATGGATTGTAGTTGTTGAAACCATATCGGCTTATTACCCAGGTTATCTATCTGGGTAACAACAACAAAGACCAAATTTCTATTTCATAATCTGCTTTATATTGAACTTCGGCTTATAGGTCTTTAGCTTCTGTTGGTCATTGCCTTTGTTGGAAGAGAACTTTTTGGCCAGATCTTTACTATCTGGTACTTTACTTTTATGCTCTCTTGAAGGTTGTGCACCTTTTGGTGCTGATGGTCCTTCACCAAGTTTCATGGAAAGAGAGATGCGCTTGAGTTCGGAATCCACTTTCATAACCTTGATCTTCACCACCTGGCCTACTTTCACCACCTTTTTGGGATCATCCACAAACTTATCTGCCAACTCTGAAATATGCACCAAACCATCCTGATGAACTCCAATATCCACAAATGCCCCGAAGTTGGTGACATTGGTAACTGTTCCCTCAAGAATCATCCCTTCCTTAAGATCCTTTATCTCCATCACCGATTCATCAAATCTGGCATATCTGAACTCGGCTCTGGGGTCGCGACCCGGTTTCTCCAACTCCTGAAGAATATCTTCGATGGTGGGTAAACCCACATCTTCTGAAATGAACTTTTTCTTGTCTATCGACCTGATTAAAGCAGAGTTGCCTATAAGCTCGTGGAGGGTGGTTTTCAGTTCGGAAGCCATTTTCTTTACCAGCTCATATCTTTCCGGATGGACTGATGAATTGTCAAGAGGATTTTTGGCTTCAGGAATACGCATAAAACCGGCACAAAGCTGAAATTTCTTCTCTCCCAGCCCAGGTACCTTTAACAGAGTATCCCGTGATGGAAATGCCCCATGCTGATTTCTATAGGTTACAATATTGGCAGCTATCAGCCGGTTTAACCCGGACACATATTTAAGAAGTTCTTCTGAGGCCAGGTTTACATCCACACCAACCCGGTTAACACAGCTTTCCACCACCTCATCCAGAGATTCTTTGAGTTTTGACTGGCTGACATCGTGCTGATACTGTCCTACGCCAATTGATTTTGGGTCTATTTTTACCAGTTCGGAAAGTGGATCCTGGAGACGACGGGCAATGGAGATAGCTCCTCTGACCGTTACATCCAGATCTGGAAATTCTTTAATAGCCACATCAGATGCACTGTAAACACTGGCTCCGGCTTCATTTACAACTACACTTACCGGACGATCCACTTCGGGTAGTTCTTTCAAGGTTTCCCGAATGAATTCATCGGTTTCACGGCTGGCAGTTCCATTTCCGATGGCAATGAGTTTGACGCGGAATTTTTTGATATATCCAAGCACAGCATGCTGTGCTTCTACGGTTCTTTTCTGTGGTTCGTGCGGAAAAATAGGCGAGTATTCGTGGTATTTACCGGTATCATCGACGATGGCGACTTTACAACCTGTTCTAAATCCCGGGTCAACTCCCATTACCGCTTTCCTGCCTGCAGGTGCACTTAACAGAAGTGCTTCCAGATTTTCTCCAAACACCTTGAAAGCCTCATCTTCTCCACGATCGCGAATCTCTTTACGAATCTCTGTTTCTGTTGCAGGAAGCAACAACCGGTTGAAACTGTCTGCTGCAGTGTTTTTCAAAAGTTCAGCGGAGGCACTGTCCGGATGCTTAATCAGTTGACTTTCCATGTAGTGCAAAGCTGTCTGCAGAGGTACTTCCATTGAAACTCGAAGCACTTTTTCCCTCTCGCCTCTAAACATGGCCAGGATCCGGTGAGAAGGAAGCGTCTTTACGCTTTCTTTATAATCGTAATACATTTCGAATTTGGTTTTCTGCCCTTCAAACTCTTTTTTGACCTGACTGATAATGGTTCCCTGTTCAGTTGCCAGCTCACGCATCCATTTGCGGATATCTGCATTGTCGGATAACTCTTCAGCCAGTATGTCGCAGGCCCCCTGAAGAGCTTTTTGTGGAGTATCGATCTCTTTCTCAGGATTGAGAAATTCTGCGGCTTTGGCCATGAGGTCAAAAGTGGCTTGGGAAAGATCAACCAGAAATCGTGATAATGGTTCGAGTCCAGCCTCTTTGGCCTTGGTGGCCCTGGTGGTTCTTTTTGGTTTGTATGGAAGATATAGGTCTTCAAGTTCAGTCTTGCTCAGAGTGGCGTTGATTTTTTGTTCCAGTTCTGCAGTTAATTTTCCCTGCGAGCCGATACTTTCAAGTATGGTAACCTTGCGTTCTTCCAGTTCTTTATAATAGGTGTATTTATGAAGAAGGTCCCGAATCTGGATCTCATCGAGTGAGCCGGTTCTTTCTTTTCTGTATCGTGCTATGAAAGGCACAGTAGCACCCTCATCAAAAAGAGCAAGAGTGTTTTCAACCTGAACCGGTTGAAGGCTAAAGTCGCTAACTAATTGATCTTTAATATTTAAAGGCATAATTTTTCCTAATCCTTCCAGAAATGAA
>DATAMG010000088.1:0-4612 GCA_036260705.1 Chitinispirillaceae bacterium
TGACAGAAAGGTTATTGAGATTGTCAGTGGTGATATTGTCGACCACATTCAGGATGATGAGTATTCTCTGGATTCGATAGGGAAAAAACCCGGGTCCTATTATCGTGATTTAATTTTTGCACTGATTCAGATACGGCTTCCGGAAGACGAGGCAAAGCGGGACTGGAAAGAGATTCTGAAGCATAAATATATTTTGAGTGAGAAATTGGGAAGAAATGTAGGCATTCACGTAGCAGTCCTTGATTACTATACTAATATTAAGAAGAAAATGGATAATCCCAAGATTATCAGTGCCCATGAATACATGGATACTGCCAGCCGTGCATTAACTGATGATCTGACTAAGGCTTACAACAGGCATTTTTTTGATGATGAATTCAGAAGACTTTTTATCCAGGCCCGGACTACGGGAAAGATTTTTTCAATGATTATGTTGGATCTGGATCATTTCAAGATATATAACGATCTCAATGGCCATATTCAGGGTGATATTGCCCTTATAGAGGTTGTTCGAATTCTTCATGCGGTTTGCAGTCAGGATGATACGGTGTGCAGATATGGTGGAGAGGAGTTCGCAATTCTTTTACCATGTCAATCTTTAAATCTGGCTCTTAAGACGGCTGAAAACATTCGACAGGCAATTTATGATTATCGTTTTGTTAACGAACAAACTTTGCCGCATGGGCGTTTATCTGCTTCGCTTGGTGTTACATCGTATCGTGAAGATATTAAATCGCCTCAGGAAATGATCGAGGAGGCAGATGTGGCACTTTACAGAGCAAAAAACAGCGGACGAAACCGGGTAAAAGCATTTTTAGGTGATGGAGCATTATGAACATGGATTCCCACATACGTGGAAGTTCCAGGGTGGTTTGTTTATTAGGACACCCAGTTGCACATTCAATTTCACCTCAGATCCACAACCATGCATTCCGTACACTAGGGCTTCCCTACGTTTACATTCCTGTAGCTGTGAAGAAACAGGCTCTCTCTTCAGTTATATTTACAATGCGTTCGTGCGGGTTTGCCGGAGCTAATGTTACCATTCCACATAAAACCCGTGTTACTAATTATTGTGATTCTCTTTCTGATTTATCAAAAGTCACCGGTACTGTAAATACGCTTTATTTTGAGGAAAACAGGTTGTGTGGAACAACTACGGATTATGAGGGGTTTAAAAGAGCCCTGAATTGGATGGGGTGTGAGTTGAATGATAGGAATGTGGTTATTCTGGGCAATGGGGGGACCGCCAGGACTTTATCACTCGCAATAGCTCTGGAAAAAAAAGTTGAATCACTGGCAATTGTTGGTCGCAATAAATTAAAGATTGATTCTCTGGCATCAGAGATTACTGATACTACCGGATTTTTTACTAATGCGTGTTCATTTGAAGATGCTAAACTTGAGGCTGTTATGCAAAGGTGTACTCTTTTAGTTAATTGCACCTGTGTTGGGATGCACCCGGATATAGATGCTTCACCGATTCCCGGTAAATATCTTCATAGTAACATGGTTGTATTTGATGCAATTTATAACCCTTTGAAAACAAAACTGTTACAGGATGCGGAATCTGTCGGGTGTGTTGTTCAAAATGGCCTTCGTATGCTGCTTTTTCAAGGTTTGGCCTCTTTTAAGCATTGGACTGGTAGAGATGTACCTGAGGATATATTTGAGATTTCGGAACTGCAGAAGCTGATTTTAAAATAGCACTTATTGAAATGCAATTATGGCCAACTAAGAAATGCCTTCCTCGTGAAAAAAAACTTGTTTGTCAAATAGTTGCCTTTAGAAAAAAACAATTACAGAACTGAAAGATATTGGAGCTTTTCTTATGAAATGGAGCGTTCGTCGATCTACTCTGGAGGGAATTATCTCGATTCCACCTTCGAAATCTCATACAATCAGGGCGTTACTTGTAGCCAGTTTAGCGGATGGCAAATCTGTAATTCGAAGGCCGCTGATAACCGGAGATGGCGCTTCGGCTCTTTCTGCTGCTAGAAGTTTAGGAGCAAAAATCGAGATCATCGAAGAAGGTGTAGAGATAACAGGTGTCGGTTCGAATTTTGATAAGGGAGAGGAGTTGCTTGATTTGGGCAATTCCGGAACTGGAACTAACCTGTTTGCATCTGCAGCTGCATTGGGATCACGAAAAAGACGTTTTGACGGAGATGACTCTCTGCGTTCCCGCCCTTTTAAACCGGTTCTGGATGCACTTTCCCAGCTTGGTGCTTCTTATAGTCTTGAGCAACCCGGAAGAGATTTGCCATTTACAATCCAGGGACCACTTACGGGCGGAAAAACCAGAGTTAATGGCGTATCTTCCCAGTTCCTTTCGAGCATTCTCCTGACTTCGCCACTAATCAGAAACGGATCCACTCTCTGCATTGTATATAACCTTCATGAGATTCCATATGTGGAACTCACATTATGGTGGCTAAAAAAACAGGAAATATTGTTCAAATGCAAACCAGATTATTCTGAATTTGAAGTTCCGGGTGATCAAAGGTATAAACCATTCGATTTGGTTGTTCCGGCAGATTTTTCATCTGCAACCTTTGCGGCTGTCGGTGGCGCAATCACAGGTATAGCTGTGACTATGACTGGGCTTGATTTTAGTGATACTCAAGGTGACAAAGGTGTTTTTGAAATTATAAAAGGTTTAGGAGCAAAAGCCGAACTATCTGCTAATGGAGTAACTGTTTCTCAAGGGGAGCAGCTTAAGGGGCAGGTTATTGATTTGAACAGTATGCCGGATGCTCTTCCAGCACTTTCTGTTCTTGCTTGTGCAGCTAAGGGCGAAACCAGATTCATAAATGTTGCTCAGGCTAGAATCAAGGAAACGGACCGGATTGCAGTTATGCGTGAAGAGCTTACAAAAATGGGGGCTAGGGTTACTGAGTTAAATGATGGTCTGGTAGTTGGTCACAGTAAGCTTAAAGGTGCCGTTGTCAATGGGCATCATGATCATCGGGTGGTCATGGCTTTAGCACTTGCTGGAATGATAGCTGAGGGTGAAACTGTTATCGAAACTGCAGAAGCTGCAGATGTTACCTATCCAAGCTTCGTAAAGGATTTTCAAAAAATAGGTGCAGATATTACCATTTTAGATTAAGGCCAAAAAAATGAATCTTTCAGTTAATCTGGGCGAAAATTCTTATAATATTGAACTTGAAAACCAGGCAGTGCATCTGTTTCCTGGTCGTGTCAAGCGGGCTTTCCAGGGGTGCCGTTTTGCTCTGGTAACCAATACCACATTGAGCAGACTTTATGAAGATCTGCTTAATAAATGGAAAGAGGAGCTCGATCTGGTGATTTTTTCTATTCCCGATGGTGAAGCATACAAAACACTTCAGACCTGGAGTTCAATTCTGGATTTTTTGCTTCAATCAAAACTGGAACGATCCAGTGTAATTATTGCTTTTGGTGGGGGAGTGGTGGGGGATATCACAGGTTTTGCAGCTGCTACATTTTTAAGAGGAGTGCGTTACATTCAGGTGCCTACTACTTTGTTAGCCATGGTTGATTCAAGTGTTGGTGGAAAAACTGCAGTAGATCATCCTGCCGGCAAAAATCTTGTTGGTGCATTTCATCATCCTCGTCTGGTTTTTGCGGATACCTCTTTTCTTAACACATTGTCAGAGCGTGAATTTTTAAGTGGCTATGCTGAACTGTTTAAATATGGCTTTATTGGTGGAAGAGATATGTTCAGTTTTATTACTGCAAATCATGATGCAATTCTCAGGCGCGATTCAGAACCATTGCAGGAAGGCATTCGCAGAAGTATTTCCATAAAAGCGCAGGTGGTGGAACTGGACCAATTTGAAACTACCGGAAATCGTGCTCTGCTTAATCTAGGACACACATTTGCACACAGCCTCGAAAAATATTTTAATTTCTCAGAAATCCTTCATGGTGAAGCGGTATATTGGGGAATACGCTGTGCTGTTGAGACTTCAAAAAGAATCGGTTTGATTGCCGCTTCCGATTTCCAGGCTTATGATGCATTGATTTCGCGGATGAAGATGCCCAATCTTCCTTCAAAACCGGAACCGCAGCGTCTTTATGAAAATATGTTTTCAGATAAAAAGGTAGCTTCAGGCAAAATTAAATTTGTGCTCCCTACAATCCCGGGTATTTCAGAGATCAGATCAGATGTTTCTCAGGAATTAATTTTTTCTGTGATTAACACAATGTTTTATTGAAAATCTAATCATTTTTGTAATATTTTGTTAAAACCACTCGTTTATCAGTATAGATGCAACAGGCAATAAGTTTAATTCAGGCATAGTAATAATCTCCTTTCTGTGAGGTGGCCATTGGTTGAGTCGGAATTCAAAAAGTTATATAACGATTACGGACAGCGTCTTTACAGTTTTATAATATGGTTAACTCACAATCGTTCTGCTTCCGATGATATTATGCAGAATGTTTTTATAAATATATGGAAATGTCAATCCGTTCCTGTATCGGAAATAGAACTTCAACGCTGGCTTTTTACGGTTGCCAGAAACGCTTGCCTTGATCATTTCAGAAAAGTCACACGGTTCAGTCGTTTCAGAACTTATTATCAGAATGAATATTACCAGCCATCTTCTGATCCGGATGCCCATTT
>DATAMG010000094.1:0-11030 GCA_036260705.1 Chitinispirillaceae bacterium
AATTAGGAAGAGAATATAACAGCATACATAAGAATATCCATATTTTTAAAAAATATATGGATACATTGCAATCAATCCAAGATGCTTCACAGCTGCTTAATAATGAATCAGACCCTGAACTTCTGGAACTTGCGCAGGAAGAGTTGCGAAACAATGAACACCTGCTTCCGGACCTGGAGCAACAGGTCAAAGGGCTTCTGGTGCCCCGTGATCCCAAAGATCTTAAGAACGCTGTCGTTGAAATTCGGGCTGGAACAGGTGGAACAGAAGCAGGAATTTTTGGTGCCGACCTTTATCGGATGTATACTCATTTCATCGAACAAAAAGGCTGGAGCTACGAAATTCTAAGTTCCAGTTACGGTGATCTTGGAGCCATCAAGGAAATTATCCTGTTAGTGAAAGGCGATAATGCCTATGGCACCTTCAAGTATGAATCAGGTGTCCATCGGGTACAGAGAGTTCCTCAAACCGAGGCCCAGGGTAGAATACACACATCAGCTGCATCTGTTGCAGTTTTTCCCGAAGCCGATGAATTCGAAATCGATGTCAACCCCAATGATTTGAGAATCGACCTTTATTGTTCCAGCGGCCCGGGTGGGCAGTCAGTCAACACTACTTATTCTGCGGTTCGTATTGTCCATGTCCCCACTGGAATAACTGTAACCTGTCAGGATGAAAAATCACAGCTTAAAAATAAAGCAAAAGCTTTAAAAGTACTCCAGACTCGTCTTTACGAACAAAAACTTGCAGAGATTGAAGCCGAGGAGTCGGCAGCCAGAAAAAGCATGGTTAGTACAGGTGATCGAAGCGCCAAAATACGCACCTACAACTTTCCTCAAAACCGGGTTACTGATCACCGGATCAACCTTACTTTATACAGTTTGGATAAAGTAATCAATGGTGATCTTCAGGAGCTCATTGATTCTCTTGCTGTTGCAGACCTCAATGAACGGATTCAGCAATCCGGATTATAGCCAAATTAATAACCACTCGGCAGATGATCAAAAAAGAGGAATATGACTATACGTGAAGCACTCTTTTTGTTAAAAAAAGAACTCTCTGTTCCTCTTGGCTGTTTTGCACAACCACAATCTGAAGAGATTTTGCAATTTATTTTCAACTGCTCTCGCTCCGAACTTTTCCTCTGGTCTGGCCAACTCCTGACAGATTCTCAAATTCAACTGTTAAATGCTGTACTGAAACGACGGCTCAATGGAGAACCACTATCCTATATACTTGGTAAAACATTCTTTTACTCAAGAGAGTTTAAGGTTACCAGAGATACCCTTATTCCCAGACCTGATACCGAGATTCTGGTTGAGCAGGTACTGTTAAACGAGAAAAATGAAAATACCTGTTTTGCAGATGTTGGAATCGGCTCTGGTATCATCGCTTCTATTCTGAATGAAGAGCGGCCACACTGGAAGGCATTCGGGATCGACATTTCTTTTCAAACCTTGCTTGTTGCAAAACAGAATCTGACCACCCCGGTTCATTTAGTCTGCTCGGACCTTCTTTCAGCAATAAAAGCTTCAGCGACTTTTGATTTTATTGTAAGTAACCCACCTTATATTTCAGCTGATGAGCTGAATACTCTGGATCCCGAAGTAAAAGATTTTGAACCACATCTGGCATTATATGGTGGTGAAGACGGTCTGGATTACTACCGCAGGCTGACTAACGAAGCAAAGAAAATACTCAAAAAAAGTGGCAGATTATACTGTGAAATCGGCTACAACCAGCAAAATTCAGTAACAGAGATATTCAGTAGTACAGGATGGAAAGAACTTAATATCACCAAAGACTTGTCCGGTCACCCTCGGGTGCTCAGAGTGGTTCTGGAGGATTCTGAATCATGAGTACAGAAATACAAACCCCATTACCACAATGGATTAGTAATTCAGCTCTGTCAAAAATCATTTCAAAAATTTATAATCTGGCAATTCAAAGAAGAAATTTAAGATTTGAAAATGATCCGTCTCTTTCCTATCAATCAATTCGTCCGGTAATAAGTATTGGAGGAATAAGAGCAGGTGGCACAGGAAAAACTCCTCTATCCATGCATATTGCGCAATACCTTATATCTCAGGATTTAAATGTTGCATTGTTATCCAGAGGATACAAAAGAGCTCACAAGGAAGATCGAATTGTCCTTCCATTTGAAAAAGCAGATTGGGAACTGATTGGTGATGAACCCGCAATGTTACATAACAATATTCCTCAATCTTTTCTGGCTGTAAGTTCCAATAGAGTTCGCAGCGCTCAGAAACTTGAGCAGCTTGCCCCTTCCAATACAGTATTTCTTCTTGATGACGGGTTTCAACATCGAAAAATTAAAAGAGATATGGATATTGTTTGCTTAAACGAAACAATACTTTCAGACAAATTGATTCCATGTGGCTATCTTCGGGAACCTCTTGAGTCCCTTAATCGGGCCAAAGCTCTGGTACTCATGGGCTCCTCAGAACGACTCCCGTTACTGCAGGATATTGCAATCCGGTTGAATAAACATTTCATGGATATTCCGGTTTTTGTTGCAGTTCAGAGTATAGATTGTTGGGTAAATGCTTCCACCGGTGCCCAACAGAATGAGCCACCATTTAAAAAGCCAGTAGCTTTTTGCGGAATAGCGCGTCCCCACCGTTTTTTTGAGCTACTAAAGGCCCAGGGAGTTTATCCGGTAAGAGAAATAAGATATCCTGATCATCACAGATTTACTAAATATGATATTGAATCAATCCACAAATTATATTCTCATGGTTTAGTAACGACTGAAAAAGACGCTTTTCGCTTAATGAATAATAATTTTGTTCCTGAACTGAAATTGTGGTATCTTAAGATAAAATTGCGGTTTGAGCCTGAGACATCATTAAACCGCTTTAATAAACTGATCAATAATGTCGCGCTTAATATTTAAAAAGGAGGAGCTCTTCATGAGATTAGCAAAATTCCCGGTAGTCCTGATACTTCTTTCAACAATTATTCTCTTTTCTTCCAGTTCAGCACAGGAACAAAAAGAAAATACAAAGTATTTTGAAGTTAAAGCCCCCATCGCCAATGTATATAAGGCTTTAGATCCCAAGTCAGAAATCATAAAGCAGGTGATGGTTGGTGAACGGCTGGAAGTGATTGGACAAGGAACATCATGGCATAACGTAATGATTGATTCCAAAAGCGGCTGGATCGAAAACCAGGCAGGAAAAATAGTCAGTGGCAAAAAAGGATTTCCTGTTTTCAGTGTTATGTTCTTATTGGTCTTGATGGGTGGAACTGCTGCTTTTGTCTTTATGAGAATCAATAGTGCCAAAACAACAGAAACCGAAGAAGTATAAGCGATTTATTCTATTATGAAATTCAGCTGTTGGCGGTTCGCCAGGTATATTCTGGTTGCGGTTTCTTTGTTGTTTGCACAGGAACAGCAGGTCGTGATAGGCGATTTCTTTGCTAAGGTCTATCTGGCCCCAACTACCAGTTCAAGATTCATTGGATTGGCCCAGAAAGGTGAATCCTATACTGTTATCGAAACCAGAGATTCCTGGTTAAGAATACGGTTCAAAAATGCTGTAGGCTGGATTCAACAATCGCAAATTCAAAAACCTGGAACTCAGGCCGCCTCAAATCAAAATGATGCGGCTGAGCCTTCCAATCGACTTTCAGATACCCAAAATGTAAATACTGTTGCTGCAACCAATGCTGATTCGCCAAAACTGGAATCCTACGATTTAGTATCCAGTGCTGAACAGAAACCAGCAAATGAGAACTCAACGCCCAAATCATCCAGTTCTCAATCCAATAAGCCTTCTACAATAACGGAGAAGACTGAAAGCGAAAAACCACAACAAAAACGTGTTTCCAAACCAAAAAACTGGTTCAACCAGCAGAATTTTCTAAGCACACTTTCATCAAATCAAAAGGTGGAAGATCTTGATGTTAAATACTTTCAGGTAACTTTCGGACCAGCAAGAATTCTTTCCTTTTTAAATCCCAATGCGCCTATTCTTGGAATGGCTAAAAAAGGAGAGGTTTTCCCTCTGATTGGTGAAGGGGATTCGTGGTGTAAGGTAGTGTATACAGATACGGTAGGCTGGATTGAGAGAAGAAATGGAAAACTCATAGATGCACCTAAATCATTATTTGCCAGCGACTTGCTTTTTTTCAGCATTGCGCTGTTTATGGTGGGCCTTCTATTAGTTATACTATTGGCCACCCTCTCAATAATACGCAAAAAGAGAAATAATAAATCAATAGCAGACAGCACACTTCAGAAAAATGTGCTGATTATCGCCAAAACCAACAAATCTATTCAATATACTTTGACCGACACCACTACTACTCTGGAACGCTGTTTTGCGGAAATCGGATTTAACATTTCAGTAGCAAAAGATGCTGCATCCATAAGGAGCGTACTTGAAAATAAAGCTATCGACATTCTCTTAGTTGACTGGAAATTTGAACGCAACATCGTTTCTTCATTAGAACGGCTTTTCAGCACAATTCCAAACGCCAATCATATATTGTGTATTGTTTACAATACATCTGATCCTACTGCAATGCATCCGGGAAAAGTTCTTCCCAACATGGTGTTTTTAGGCCAGAGCTTCTCTGATAGAGATATTTTTAAACTGGTAACCCCATTGATAATCTCTGAAAACTCCAAAAAAGTACAAAAAAGCAGCCAAACTTCTGCCCTCCAGGGCAATATTGCTGATGGTAATCTTCTGGAAGTCCTGCAATTTATTGAAATAGGAAAAAAAACCGGTTGCCTGCTTATCGAAACCGATTGCCCTTTCGGTCTCATTTATTTTCTGAATGGCCGCATTATTTTTGCAGCCACAGCTCAGGAAATCACTGGCAAAGATGCCATCTTTAAAGTTTTAAACCTTACAGAGGGTAATTTCAGGTTCATTCTCAACCGGAAACCTAAATCCAGCAATGTTAATCTCTCAACCCTGGAAATTCTTATGGAATGGACCAAGGCTATTGATGAAGCTAATGGGCATTGATTACGGACTTCGACGAGTCGGAGTCGCAGTTACCGATGAACAAGGATTGGCTATCAGGGGACTTACCACAATCGACCGCCAGAAAAAACCGGATTTAATTTCTTCGATACTCTCTCTTATTGAACAGGAAAAACCGCAAATACTGGTGATCGGACTCCCTCTTGACATCAATGATGCAGATACTGTAATGTCTAAAGAGATTCGATCTTTTGCAGAAAAACTACAGATCAGTTCAGGACTTCCGGTCAATTTTGTTGATGAGAGTTATTCCTCAAAAAAAGCAGCAGAACTGATGAAATTCAGAAAAAAAAAGATGCGAAGAGACAAAGCAGCCATCGACCGCTTAGCTGCCTGCCTTATACTTGAATCGTATCGTGAGGATCAGGGGTGGCAATATTAAAATCTACAGCATTTCCAGTAACCATTGTCATTCTTTTCTGCCTTTACTGCACACCATCTGTTGCTCCTTTAGCCTCTATACCCAAACCCGAAATTCATGCCGTCAGGTTGGATATTTCCGCTAAATTAAAAGAAGCTGTGCATATCAGCTGGTCATTACCGCAACAAGCCTCCAGCACTGTAAAATCATTTACTTTACTGAGAATGTCCGGGGCCGACTCCCTGTACAGTGTCATTTCAGAAAACATTCCTGTTGATACGCATAATTTCTGGGATAATCTTGAACCCGCTGCATTCCCGGTTTCCAGCTCAGAAATAGACACTGTCTATTACAAAATTTTTGCCATTGATGACCTGGAACGCTCCGGAGATACTTCAGAACCATGCACTCTCTATCTGGTCCAGCAACCAGTTCTAAAAAGCATAGACCTTAATACCGGCTCCATAAGCTGGCTTTCCAATATTCATTTCGGGGGATTGATTTCCTACTGTAAAATCTGGAATGATTCGCTAAACAAAACATTTGTCGGACCAGAACAGCCCGTTTATCCCCCTACCGATAAATCAGCTGTTTTTACCTATCACATTCCGCTACAATCAATCTCTTCAGGTCACTGGTATTATGCCTTTTTCCTGAGGATTTCAGACGCTCACTCGATTCGAATCGGGGATTTCAATGTTCCATAATTTAATCTCCCGGTCAGATATGTGGTTATTAACCGCACTTTTCGCCATTTTACTTTTTTTAGAAACTGAAGCGGCAGATATTGATTATCAGATAAATTCCATCGAGGATAATCAGATCTCACTTGATTTTACCATTAACAGGAAAGATGCTGCCCGAAACGATTTTTATTTTGCCTGCCCCTATCCGCAACAATCCAATCTGGATATGATATTATCTGCAACCTTGACCGGTTCACTCATACCGGTTTCTTTGCCATTGAACAGACTCTCCTATGGCTATAGTGGTTTAAACAGGTTCCAATGGTACTCTTTTTCTGTTAAAAATATCGATCATTTTTTTCCACTGCATGGCACGATCCTGATCCGTTATACTGCACCCATTTTCAGATCTATTAATCGTAAAAACATATCCATAAAAAACGGTATAATCATTGTGCCAAATGATCGTAACCTGGCTAAAACGGTATCTGCAGCACCATTACCGTTTTCAAGCGGAGTAAGAATTGAAGTAGCAAAAGATGGAATCTGCAGCATACCCTGCTCCCAGCTTATTTCGATTGGTGTTCCTGTTGAAAAGATATTGTCCAGAACATTTCGTTTGTTTAACAAAGGTAAAGAAGTTCCGCTTTACATTTCAAATCTTCAGAAAACCAGCCTTTCCTCTGATGATTATCTGCTGTTTTCTAGCCAGCATCTCAGAGGAAAATCCAGCGAATATGAACTGTTCAGTAACACAAATGTATACTGGTTGACCTGGGGCAAAAACACAGGTTCCCGAGTCGCAGATTTTTCAGGTGAGCGCCAGAAAAGCCTTACTGACTACAAGAATACAGATCTGAAAAAAACAGTCGAATTTAAAGACACGGTTCATTTCGAAATTGATACTGATATCAGATATCTTGGCAATGTAGATGATGTCCCCTCTGAAGAGATATCCGATCAACCCGGTGCCGATACTTCACTGGATAACTGGTATTGGGGTTTTGTCGGTGAGAAGGAATTAACTACTTACAAAATTACTGTTCCATCTCCAGCATCTTCAGGTTTTGCCAGATTGCTGATTTCTTTTACCGGTCTTTCCAGTCTGGATAGTTTAAATAATGATCATCAAATTCGTATACTTCTTAACAATAACCCTGTAGGTAACAGAAACACGGCAACCTGGGATGGCCAGAGAAGATATCTTTTCACCAGTGACACTTTTGCCATATCAAAGCTGGTTGCCGGTTCAAACGAAATCGGTTTTCTCTGCCCTTCACGTGGATTTGAAGACCGTTCTGCGCTTAACTGGATTAAACTGGAATATGACCGTAATTATCAGGCTGTAAATAATTTTATCAAATTCAAAAACAGCCCCAATAGCATCGCAAGCTATGTGGAATACCAGCTGACCGGTTTTACCACAGATCAGCTCGAACTGTGGGATATTGAGCAGAACCGTTTTTTCAACAAATTTACGATCAATAAAGGAAGCGGGAACCTGCGCAATACATTTACAATTGCATTTCAGGACAGTATCAGTAACAAAACCACCTATCTTGCACAGTCCAGGCAATTAAGATTTACACCATCACAGATGTATCTGGACACCATTAAAACCGACTGGGACAAGCTTTCCGGTTATCAATATATTGTGATCAGCGTGGACTCTTTCAAAACCGATCTGGAACCATTGATCCAGTATCATAACAGCCGGAATCTCAAAACTGCATTTATCAGTATCGATGATATTTACAACTACTTTTCAGCAGGTATCAGAGATCCGGAAAGTATCAGAACCTTTCTACGATACCTCTTTTCCATTTCAGGATCAAACCCGCCACGATATCTGCTTCTGGGTGGAGATACCTCACATGATCAGGACAAAAAGAACCGTAATAGAAACATTGTTCCAACTCATCTGAGTAAAATTCCCGGATGGGGACCTGCTGCAGATGATGGTTATTTTGCCACCATCTGGGGCGATGATAATTTCCCGGATATGCTGGTAGGACGTTTGCCGGCCCAGAACCGTGATCAGATGCGTCTGATAGTGGAAAAAACGATCCGTTATTCAAAAAAAACCACAACGTGGGTTCTGGCGTGATAATATGCTTTTATTGGGTGGCGGAGAGGCCGAATTCAGCAGATTCAATGAAGATGCTGTCAATCAGGTCATACGTCAGAAAATGAATATCACCAGAGTTGAAGCTGATTCAGGATCAAGATTTTATAAAGACGGGATTACTGCATCTAAAATCATTGTCGATAAAATCAATGCCGGTGTATTTCTGATCAATTTTAACGGTCATGGCGGAGGTAATATATGGTCAGACAACAACTTCTTCGGCTATAAGGACCTCTCAAGGCTTTACAATGGTCAATGGGGAAACTCAGGACGACTTCCCCTGGTATTGAGCTTCACTTGTCTTACCGGTTTCTTTGAAAGCGTCTCATACCGGTCTCTGGGTGAAGAGTTTTTAAGAACCAGTCAACACGGATGTATCGGATTTTATGGGGCTTCTGCCTACACCTCTCAGAAAGGCAATCTGATAATGAATCAATTGATGCTGGAAACAGCTCTCAATGGTCAATCAGAAACTGTAGGCGAAATAATAGACTTCTGTGAAATGAGCATGCTGGTAAGATATGGCTCACAATACCTGCCACTTATTCGTCAGTACAATCTCCTGGGTGATCCGGCTCTTCCATGGAAATTAACACCAGATACTATTGACATGAGTCTTGATGCCGTATCTCTGAGTGACAGAGACAGTTTGAAACTGCACTGCAAAACAGCACCGGTAATCAATGGTAATCTCAAAATTGAAATAAATGATGGTACACAGCAATGGTATCAGAGCATTGATACCATTGCTAAAGGTATTTTTTCGGCAAAATATCCTATAAAGAAAAGTATCCCTACAATTGCAGGAACCATCAGAGCATACGCCTGGAATGACTCTTCAGAGGTTCGCGGATGGCTTAATTTCAGTAAAGACAGTATTCTGGTTTATGATGTAAAACTCTCTACTGAACATCCGTTCTTCGGGGACAGCGTTTTTGTTTCTTGTAAATTATCCTTAGATTCATCTCAAATGCCTGCGGATGTTTACTGCAGGTTTGCTCTGGGAGCTCAGACCCGCGATGATCAGTCTTTCTCGGGTGTCAGAATGATTTCTTCGGATAATTACCAATGGGTAACAACTCAGAAAATACCTTTCACCTTTAATAATAAGGTATCTGAAAAGCTTCTTATTTATTTCAGGATTCTGACTCCACTTAAATCAAGAGAAAGTGAGCTTTTCAGTTTTAACATCAATGGACGTCCTGATCTTGTTTTCACCAATGATTCGATCAGTATACAATGGATAAATGACTCCATGAGAATAAATGCCAGCGCTCTGAATGCCGGAAATGCAACCAGCCCACCTTTCCAACTGCACTTATTCTGGAATACAGAAGGTCAAATCGACGATACAATTACAGCTTTATTCATTTCCGATTCTCTGGCACCAGGCAAAACCAGATCTTTCTCATTTGCCATACCTGATACCCAGGGAAAACTTTTTTTCAGTGGATGGCTCAATTATCATAGCCGCATCACCGAATTGAATAATCAAAATAACCGGGTAAACGGATCTGCCTGTATCGATTTTAAAGACCTCAGTACACCAAAGGATACATTGAAAACCAATTGCAACGCATTAACTGTGATTGCTGCTCAGACAAAAAAGCAAAAACAGCGCACCTTCATCTTTACCGGATCATTAAACGAATCTGCACCATTGAAAAACGGTTCTCAATGGGCACCGTCTGTTTGCAACAACCAGTTGTCCATGTACCATTTGTACAGTAGACCGCAATTGGGTATCACCGATACCCTGATATGGACTTTTCTGACAGACACTTCAGGAAAAATCAATATCAGCAGTAATAAATATGCAGTCATGATTTACGACACCATTATAAAGAGCTGGAAATGTAATGGCGGAAACATGATCCCTGCCAGAACCATACAGCTGAAAAGTGTTGCAGCCGGCCCAATGGCACTTGCGCTCATCAACGATAAGCAACCACCGGAAATACAGGTGTCTGTTGCAGGAAGAGTCTTGAATTTTACCGATTATGCAGCCAAGGATAAACCATTTTCCATTTTAATTTCCGATCCCTCGGGAATCGATCCACAATCGGTTAATGTCCTTTTTAATGGTAAAACACTTGCGGCGGACCGTATGTCATCTGTTAAGGAATCCGGGGATCTTGACAACTTAACAATAACTGTATATCCGCTTGTGGAACATAAAATCGATTCTCTTCAGATCACAGCTACGGATCTGGCTGGAAATACTGCCAAAAAAACTGTTACCTACAAAGCCGGTGAAGAGTTGACAATCAAATTTCTTGCCTGCCATCCGAATCCATTTACCGCACAACGGATGTCCAATGGTCTGATAAGAAATGTCCGTTTTGCATTTCTTCTTACGGACATCGCTAACAGCGTTTCACTGAATATCTATACGATCAGTGGTAAACCTGTTCAATCATGGTCGCTTTCATCACTGATCGGCTACCAGGAGATAAAGTGGGATGGAAGAGATCGTGATGGTGCAAGAATCGCCAACGGAACCTATTATGCTAAATTAGTGGCTAAAAATAATCAGAAAAAAGTAACCAAAATCATCCGCATCGCAAAACTTGAAGGATTTTAAAGATGGCATTGTATATAGTTGCTACACCGATTGGAAACCTGGAAGATATGACATTCCGGGCTGTAAAAGTTCTCAAGGAAGTCGATCTTGTGCTTGCAGAAGACACTCGCGTTTCAAGAAACTTGCTGACTCATTATGGAATTACAACACCTGTATCTACCTATCATGATTTCAATAAGGAAAAATTGACCCCTATATTAGTTGAAAGGCTTAAAAAAGGGGAATCGATGGCATTGATCAGTGATGCGGG
>DATAMG010000128.1:0-21532 GCA_036260705.1 Chitinispirillaceae bacterium
TAGGCGTATCCATCCCCATTGAGGCATTTTTGTGCGCAACCGTTTTCTTCTCCTTCATTCGAGAAACATCCACATCCCAACGGGTCGCTGCTGTGATAGAAACCAGCATCCTTTTGGGTGGCCGATGCAGTGCTCCATACGTGGACCCATTCTGATGCTTCAGGTGCGATTATTTTAACACCGGGAGCCTTTTGATTGAATGCCTTCCGTGCCACTTTGACAAATTCCACCATTTCCTTGGCGGTATATACCATAGATGCGTAGTCGTCAGTACATGGTGGTCCTTTACTTGCACATGATGCAAAATCAGACTCATTGGCAATCGACATGGCATACAGATTTTGATTCTTAGCAAAGTCGGCTATCCTGTTTGCCCAATCTGAATAGTTTTTAGCGTACAAGTGCCCACCCTGATTTTCATTATTGTTGTCTTTCCAACCCGCAGGTGCGCTCCAGCACGACCCGATGATTTTAGCACCGAGGCTTTTGGCTTTTGAAAAATCAGGCACATCTCTGAGACCGCCGTTGGTATTCATTCCTATCCGCAGAATGGTCAGACCGAGCGCGTCATTGCCTTCGAGATTGTAGAGTTGGTCCCAGGGAAGCGTTTTACCACTAGGCATCAAGGTTGCATTGATACCAAACCCCTGAATGGTCTGTCTTTCCTGGTCCAGATGAACTGTTGTAATGTTGGTATCTACAGAGGCAGTGTCCAGCTTAATTTCAATCCCGTTAGCAACTAATTCTTCAATTGCAATTGACTTAACTTTATAATTGTCAGCTGTAACTTTGATTGTATCCACAACTTCTGCTATTTTAGCCAGTTTACCATTGACAACCTTGGAGTTTTCAAAAGAGGAATTGACAACGTATTTACTATTATCCAAAGGAATGTAACGGAACATCACTCTTTCCTGGTCAATTGAGACCCGGATTACAAGCAGTTTGCTTGTATGGGAGATCTCATCAACATTAAAACGGTATAATCCAGCCTGGGCATTCTGTTGAACCAACTTCTTAATAAGAGCTCCATTTACATCAAATATCTCGATCTTCACTGAAGATGGCTTGATCAGGCTGAAGTCCAGAAAACCTCTGGATAAGGTTATTGGTCTGGATTCCGGTTTTAAAGAAGCCTGAATATTAGTAGTGGCAAGCGAAAAAGCACCATCTGAATCGGTAGTGTCCTTTAATCCGACTTTAACAAGCTCGACAGTTGCTTTAGATACAGGTTTTCCTGTCTGATTTGTGACTTTACCTGATATGTTAACACTTTGAGCATTAATCGTCAGCCCGATTAATAATAAGAAATAAAACATTAACAGTTGGCGCATATCCTACCTCCCTTAAGGATTATATTTGTAATTTCTATTTATAGATTTATGTCCAGGTTTGCCTTGAAAATATCCGGTACTTTGATCAGAACAAAAGAGTTTAAAGTTTAATTTTTCTATTATTATGATTTTGACCTAAACCGGAATGATTCTTTTGTGTGACCAGGCTTCGTGCCCTTTGCTTTTAAAACTGCAGCCTATCATTTGAATTGAAAAAAATTAAAATTCAACTGCCTAAATTAAGAATAATAAGTGAAAAAATGCCTAAAAGTTTTAACGCTCAAAATTGCTCGCTACACAACACATAAAAAAATCATTCTAAATTCAACAAGTCTTGTATTTAATATAATATGAGAAAAATCTTTTTGAGAGCTATTTTTGTTATATGCAGTTTTTGTCTTCAAATCAGGAGAGATGAAAAGTTCTAACGATCTAATTTTCAATAATTAACAGCTGTAATCAATTGACTTATAGCGGATATATCTTTCTGAATTTTTTATTATCCTATAATTCCCAAACATAACACTAAAACCAGTAATTGACTTTAAACCTAAGACATTGTCATTTATAGAATTAGTTCTACTGTATTACTATGATAACCAGCCATATTATCTTAGTTTGAAGAAACTTGCACGAAGTGTGATTAACTTTATTTCCCGGTTTTAATTGAAAATTGATCAGTCATCCCAGGAGGAAATGCCACTACCGCGAAAGCAGCATCGTGAATCCAATCCCGACTATTGCATCGGGGCCGTTTATGCGCCGTATTCAACTGATGATTTTAGAATTTATTCCAGACTTTCAGTTACACATTCAGATGGTCATGAGAATTACCATTGGTTAATCTAACTTTGCTGGGAAAACAACCGTCCCATATTTTCATTTGTCTGTTTTATATTAAAGCAATACTTTATGTTTGGTGTTTCATTTGCTCGATTAAAATATTGTTCTTATAAAAACTTTATATTTCCACCTTGTAATAGGGAGTTTTTATGTGCATTACTCCATTTTCCAAAGCGTTAGCTATAGCAATAACTCTATTCACTTATTCATTTTCGATCCCAATTGCCATTTCAAATGGTTCTATCGATTTAGCCAACATGAAAATTACGCTTGATTTTGAGGGAGAAAAACATTTTGTATCAACTGAAGACATTTTCATGAGGGAAGTTATAGTGCGTGATGTTAACGCATACGACTATTTCATGGAACGTAGTAAGGGAGATTGTTTCCTAAAAACATCCAGTTCACAAGCATATGCCAGTATAGATAAAGATATTGGTTACTATTTTGATATTTCTGCCATACCTCAGAACTCATCTCCGACAGCATTTGCCAGTGCATGTTTAGTAGGAAAGAGTTTCTTTGATGTAACTAATCTTAAAGAAATAACTGTGGAATATAATTGGCAAGCATCGATATTTTTGAATACCGATTCTCAGGAAGATACAGTTAGTGCCCAAATATTAATGCATTCTTATTTGGCCGATGATGGCTTTTTAAATATTGATGATTTTTACGATAATCTGGACAATTCTGCTCTTCCATTCGGTACTGTGGGCTGCTTATCCTCCAGTGATCATATTAAACTAAGTCTGACGTATTCAACACCTTACACAGGAAGTATACGTTTCTACAATTTTATTCAAAGTCAGGTTTCCTCCCAAACTCATGCATCTGTACCGGAAGGCGAAATTGCATCTTTAATCATTCCAGGGCTGGTATCTATTACAGGTTTCAGTTTCTATCGAAAAAAGAAACTGCCAATTCTTCAATAAGAATCATCAAATCATAAAAGATTCAGGCACAACCAGGTTGTGTCTGAGTTCACAATACAACTCACACCAAAGTTCACCAAGATACTGCAAATTATTGCTCCGCAGTTTTTCTGTAATCAAATACAGAACTGTATATTTCACACTGAAAGACTGAAAAAATACGTTTACATATTGTTTGCGATACTAATGCTAAACTGTTTAGTTATATAGGTTTGAGGATAGCACTCCCGGTTTTCATGCGTAATTCCGTAATATTATAATCTCTGCTCAGGCTTGAAGCCCTGATCTGGAAATCTGACTCATGGTAACTCGAGGCTGCTTTTTTGTCTCACACTTCAGAAATACTGATTAATTTTAAAACCGCTTCTTTACGTTCACGTGAAAGTGTCAAATCAACCTCAAAGTTTACTGCCCAGTCATTCTGCTGGTCCAGATCGACAAGAATCTGCTGTACATGCCAGATTTTATTGTCCGGGGATTTTTTAATGAAGGTATGGCGCACATTGCGGCCTTCAGGATCGAGAAGAAAAGTACCGTGTCCGGCAGAATACTTTTTCATGGTATCCTCCAGTATCTGTGGAGTCCATGTATTCTGAGGCTGGTCCACGCTATCAAGGGCAAGCTCATAATCCTGCCTCATCACTGAAGACAGGAAACTGAAAATCCGGGTACGTATAAGAATAGTAAATTTCTTATTATCTTTTGTAATATCGGTTTCGAGCTCCTGAGCACCCGGAGGCAGCAGTTCTTTTATAGTTGCAGCCTGGTAAAGAGGATTTTTCATCTTTTCCCATTCATCAAGCAAACTGGAGTCTGTCTGATGAATCATGACACTTAAATAAGCTTCCATCTCCTGCAGCGTTTCATCCTTGGCAATTTCAGGCACTGTTTGAGATAGTACCTTATACACCGAATTGATGTGACGTAATAAAAGGCCCTCACAACTTTGGAGCCCGTAGGTCCTGATATAATCTGAAAAAGCGCTGTAGGTTTCAAACATCTCCCGTACAATGGATTTTGGTTTTATATTTTCCTGACCAACCCATGGATGACGATCACTGAATTCATTGTAGGTGGAGTAAATAAACTCCCTGTCAGGCTTGGGGTACTCAAGCCTCTCAAGTTCCTCGATACGTTCCTCAAAAGGAACCCCCTCCATTTTCATTTCCGCCATCTTTCGATCTTTTAATCTATCAAGTTGTCTGCGTAAAATGATATCCGGGTTCTCAAGAATTGACTCGATCAAGGTAAGGAGTTTGTATGGATATTCCGGATCCTGAGTGTCAAGCAATGGTATGGTTTCAAGAAGATAAAGCGACAAAGTCTGATCCATGGAAAAATCATCCTGCAGCTCCACATTTACCCGTAGCTTGGCACCATTAGGTTGTGGCGGTATGAATGTGACAATTTGTCTGTGAACTAGCGATTTAAAGAGCTGCCAGGCTCTTTTTTTGTGCTCTTCCTTCTGTTTAGATGAATCGTGACATTCATCAATCAATTTACGCATAGCACTACACCCATCACCATCACGCGACAGAACATTGAGAAGCATTCCATGGGATACCTGAAAACGTGAAATCAACGGTTCGGGTGTTGATGTTATCAGCCGGTTGAATGTGTGGATATCCCAGTTCAGGAAATTTTTTTCCGGTGCTTTTTTCTTTACCTGTTTTTTCCCGCCTTGTGCCTGTTTCTGATCGCGCATCCTGTTTTCAATTACATGTTCGGGTGCCTGGGCAACAACATACCCCACATCATCAAATCCTTTACGTCCCGCTCTACCGCATATCTGATGAAAATCCCGAGCACTGAGATAGGCGGTTTTTTCACCATTGTATTTGCAAAGTTTTGTCAGTAATACGGTACGGATCGGTATATTAATACCCACACCAAGAGTATCGGTTCCGCAAATAATCTTAAGGAGTCCCTTTTGTGCAAGCTGTTCCACCAGAATACGGTATTTGGGAAGAAGACCTGCATGATGAAGCCCGATACCCTGTCGGATCCACCGGCGAATATCCGGCCCATACGGGGTGGTGAATTTAAAATCACCAAGGGCATCAGCAATAGCATTTTTCTCTTCCCGAGAGCAGATATTGAGACTGGTGAAATTCTGTGCATTTTGCGCTGCCTCAAGCTGTGTAAAATGCACCACATAAACAGGGGCTTTTCCCTGTTTGACGATATCTTCCACGGTGTTACTTAACAATGTATCAGAATATGAAAACTCAAGAGGAACGGGACGGGTGCTGGATGTTATTGTCACAGTTTCTTTTCCATTAAGCCTGGTAAGCTCTTTTTTGAAAAAGAAAGTGTCCCCAAGAGTTGCAGACATCAGAAGAAAACGAGACTGCGGCATGGTAAGTAAAGGCACTTGCCAGGCTACACCCCTTGAGCGATCCGCATAGTAATGGAATTCATCCATGATCACATCATCGATAGGGACCCGAGTCCCTTCTCTGAGAGCAATATTGGAGAGAATTTCAGCTGTACAACAAAGTATGGGTGCATTCCAGTTCACAGAAGCATCACCGGTACAAAGGCCGACATTTTCCGGACCGAATTCACGACATAGAGCAAGCCACTTTTCATTGACAAGTGCTTTTATCGGACAGGTATATACTGAGCGACGTTTCTGAGCAAGGCTTTTAAAATGAAGAGCCATCGCTACAAGTGATTTACCTGATCCTGTCGGCGTATTCAGGATTACATTCTTTTCATCGTATAATTCCAGAATTGCAGATTCCTGTTCCTCATAAAGCTTTAACTGCAGATTTTCTACATAGGAGAGAAAATCCACAAGCAGATCATCGTTGGAAACGGCATCTGAAACATGGAGTATATCGTAAAGAGTAGTGCGCATAATTATAAAGAATAAATTTGACAGCAGATTAAAAGCCCACGCTTGCGGCAAGTCGCAATCCAAGTAACTGATCATACAGCGTGTACTCTGTATTCTTCTCACCAATATAACCGGTCAATGTTGAACTTATAGTTACATTGTTAAGCATGTTGTATGAAAACGTACCGGTAATCATTGATGAAGCCTGTTCGATATTGATAATTCCAGCCAGATTGCAGCTGAGCCCGCTTAAAAACAAGCGACTGACATTAATGAATAAAGCCACATAATAACGGGAATGATAGTTGGGTTCATATAAATTACCTTCAAAAAGCACCTCAGTTTTTGTGGCACGTGGTTTCATTTCATATGATAACGATTTAAAACGATCAGCATTTATGACATACCTGGAAGTATCCCTGAACAAGTTTCCTTCATAGCCGCCACCATTGTAAAATCCTTCTAAATTGATAGTCATGGCATTGGGAAACCCCATAAAACCAAATGACCTGCCCACTGAAAGACTCAGACGTGGAGTTACACCGTCACTTACCTCTTCTACAAATAGTGAACTGTCCCGCTGTGTGATACTCGCCGTAAAATCACCGCCTGTGGTAAGGCTGATTTCACCATTGATATCCAATTCTCCCAGCCGGGTGGAGATATCATAGCCCAGCACCACCGGTTTGCCCCTTTTTCCCCAGACAGAAAGAGCCATCTCGTTTCTTCCAAGGAGATATTCGAATTTGACCGTCGCAGACAGACTGTCGATACGGTTTACAGATTGCATATTGACGAAAGAATAGAGATTTGCAGTTGTACCAAAGGGCACATGAAGTCTGGCACCGTAAACTCCTTCACGTGAACCTATCTTTTCCACAAAGCTGTTTTTTTCCACATTAATCAGATCGGTGGGATTCCAGAAATAACATCTCCCCCACTGTAACACCTGTTTTCCGATTCTGAAATATGCGGCGCGGTTAAAATTGAAATCCAGAAACAGTTCTCTAAGGTAAAGTGAATAGGACTCTTTTATTCTCGAAGAATGGTACAGAACATTTGAAGTATCGAACCCCGGGTAATAATTGACTTCAAGATTACCAAACACTTTGGTGTCATTCTGCAGACGGGAATCGAGGGTTAGCGACCCAACAAGCCGATTAAGCATTGCAGTATTACTCAGTTGTGGTTTATCCATAAACTTTCGTGTGGTCACAATTTCCGAAGCTCCAGTAACCTCACCACCAATACTGGTACGCACTTTTTCTGTCACATTTGCTTTTTCAGTAACTACAGAGCCTGAATCAAGAGCTACAATCGTGGCAGTATCGGAGAAAAGGGCATTCTCATCAAACTCCTCCTGTTGAGCGTCAACTGATGCAAAAAAGAATAAAAGCAGAGGTAATATTACGAAGTGATTATTTTTCATATTATTTACTCAGGTTTTCCAGATATGCTTTGGTAAACAGTTTATCATCAAGGGCTTTTGTGGAGATACCGGAAATCTCCACTATGGTTTTGTTTCCCTTCTCGAACTCATCGATAAACATCATTTTGGCAGGGGCATAGCCTTTATCTACCAGAGTATACTTTAAATAGTAAGCAGTCTGCATAAGGGAACCAGACAAGGCAAAAGACTGCTCTTTTAAGACAAGGCTATTATCTTTGCGGATCCAGAAGATCTTTTTCGGGTAATCGACATCGTTTACTTTTGCCTTGATTTCAAACCGATAAACCGCGATATTACCCAGCATCTCCTCGGAAAGGTTCTCTTTTCCATCTTTATCAAGCACAGGTTGGTAAAGTTCGGTAAGTTTTCGTTTTTCGAAGTCATCGGCCTGGGCATCAGAGCCGCCGATATTTTCATCACGGTTGATATGCTGGAAAGTTCTGGTATTTTTACGATACATCCAGAAGTTTTCTCCCATGCGCAGGTAACCGTTTCCTTTTTCAGATTCCGGAGCTGTCATCACGATCATAAATGCATCATCGGAGTCCCGTCGATACCAGACCATCTCTGTAGTTTTTGCACCCTGTCCGGTTTTTTGTTGAGTAAGACTTACAGTCGCCTGGGCATCGGAGGTGATTTCAGTCTTTTTTTCAACTTCGACAAGCAGTGAATCTACCACACCGGCACTTGCGGAAACACCTGCGAAAATTAAACATCCAAGAATAAACTCTTTCATTTAAAATTTCCTTTTCTGTTCTATGTTATTCAACGTGCCGTAAAGCATCAGAAACTATCATAGCGGCAGCACGTCTTGACGGAAAAAATGCAGTGAAGACTGTTATTCCTATAATAAGCAGGACATAGGAAATTGTAGCTTCCAGTGTTGGTGCAAAGTAAAGATGTCCTTCGACCAGTAACATACCCATGGGATTGTCACCTGCATCAATAGTAATAGAAGAAAGTCCGTACATAACCGCAAACGCCATAATTGATCCTATAACAGATGCGAAAAGCGCCAGAAACCCGGTTTCCAGAAGAAACATTGAGAGTACATCTTTTTTCTGCATCCCGATCGCCCGCATAGTACCGATTTCGCGAGTCCGCTCCCTTATGGTCATCCGCAACGTGTTGACAACACCTATAAGGATAATACAGAAAAGTATCAGTCCGGCAGCAATTGTAATAAGATTAATTGCAAATTCGACGTTGAGAATCGCAGAAGCAGTCTCGTACATCGATTGCACACTAACCATAATACCTTTATATTTTGAGCGGCCCATCTCCTTGTAAATTTTTGTATACTCATCAGTTGTAGCACACCGTTTCATTAACAGGTATTGAGGTGCCAGAGCTTTATAGAGAGGATTGAGCGTATCAGGGATATTCTGATTCCATGAGGCTTCAGGAATCGATGGTAATGGATTGTAATAGGCCCTGTAAAAATCCCGTTCATTGACAAGAAGGCTTTTCTGCGGAAGCGGCGATGCACTATCGGCAACTGCGCTAACAACAAATCTGGCATAATTTCCAGCGGTATCGTATTTGCCGCTCCAGCTAAAACGTATTGTATCACCCTTTTTCCAGTTGCTCTGCAGTGCCAGAGAATGAGATAAGATCACCCCGTTGTAGACAAATGCAGAAGCGCTGTCTCCCGATGAGAGCTGAAGATTTTTACGAAGTACAGATATCGATGCACTATCGGTACGGAAACCAAGTGTCAGCATATCTGTTGTAAAATTTGCACATTCCCCTTTTCCCTGCATCAGCGCAAGACCGGGTTTGAGTTGAGCATGGATATCATTGGCCACTTTTTTTGCATAAAGCTGTGGTTTTCCCATGTTCACCTGCAAAGTTGCAACATCATGGGGTCCGTATCCGGCAAGAGCACGCACATGCCTGATATTGAGAAAAATCGGCGATGACATAAACACATTCGATGGTTTGAAAATACCAACAACCGTAAGTTGTACACTTGTAGTCTGGTTTCTCACTCCTGTAAAACGAACCCGCATCACATCGCCTATTTTCAATTTCAAATAATCTGCCTTTTGTTTTGCCAAAACAACAGGATAGCCCACAACAGCAGAATCTTTGAGCCCCTCAATAGATCCATCAAGTATTTTAAAATTTGCCTGAAACTCCTTCATTTCTTTTTCTGTAAGCTTGGAATCCATGTCCACCCCGACAAGGATTACATTATCGGCAATACCATTGCCGATTGCTCTTCCAAAAAAGCCAACCGCTTCTTCAACACGTGCATCTGCAGGTGAAACCTTTTTAATTGCATCCCGGATCAGCACATCATCATGGAAAATCTGGTTCATCAAATTTCCATTGCGTATATAGGAGATCGCGACATGTCCGTTTGTGTACTTTACGATCTGTTCAAATAATACTTTTGAAATACCATGTGAAAATGCATTGGCAAGGACAAGCACCAGCGCACCAAAAGCAATGGCCACACCCAACAGGATATTTCTGCGCTTCTGGCGAACAAGGTTTCTAAAACTAATATTGATTATTTGTTGCATATCTGCTCCTAATCCCGTGAAATAGCATCTAGCGGTTTAATATTGCTTGCGACCCGGATCGGATAAATCACCGCGATAAGCGTTACAATAATAAGCTGGATCAGCGCAAGCCCGATATCAAACAAAGAGAGAAAAGGCTTGAATGTATCACCGCCAAACAGCAATTGCACCATATCATTATCAGTGGGTATGTTAAATGCCGCAACTATGTTAACAGCAATGATTCCCACCACAATTCCTGCTCCACCAAATACAGCAGAGAGTACAGCTGTCTCCCCAAGAAACATCATTCGTATAAAGCTTTTTCGAGCACCCACGGCACGCATCATACCAATCTCACTTGTCCGTTCTAAAGCGGCCATGGAAAGAGTATTGACGATAATGATAATGGCAACAAAAAACAAAAACATGACGAAAAGAAACAATGATGTCTTGATAAGTACGGCCATCGACCCAATCATCCCGGTCGCCTTTTTCCAGGGAATCGCCCTGACACCCAGATTCAGCCCAGAGAGATCTTTGTTCAGCATTTTAACCGTCTGGTCAAGGTTTGACTTGTCGGTAAAACGCAAAAGTATCATATTGAAGATACCGTCATTCAAATCGATATCATTTTTACGCTCTTCCTTAACAGAAGCAAGACTTCCAGCTGAAAGGGTAACAGCATCTTTATTGTTATAGCCCTTCGAATCGATCATTTCAGAACCACTGAACAAATCATCCAGAGATTCTGCTGACGCGGATAAAAGCAACTCATCCTCTTTTTTAATATCTGTGTTTTTGGCTTCTGCACTGAAATATCCCTGACATTCACGATAAGATTCGATATCCAGAATCGGGAACTGTCCCCATATTGTATTAAGGGATCGGTATTTTACTATTGCACTGACAGGCACCCGTACATCAGTTGTGGTGTTTTCTGTGTTCATACCCATGTAAACCACATCATGCTGATTCTGCATATCAGAAATACGCTCAAGTATCTCCTTCCCCAGAGTCGATGTGTCGGGCTTATTACCTTCAGGTGAGAGAATAATACTGTAAAATTCCCCATACATCTTGCGCCAGGAAGTAGGGATCAGTGCGAATGGTTCGTTTGTCTTATCGGGAAAATTACCCTCAACAAGCTTGAGATTATCCCCGAAGAAATCCCGATACTTCTTGAAATCCACCCCAAGGACAAATACCCCATCAGCTATTCCGCCTTCGGAATTGAGCGCCATAGCAAAATTTTTACCGATAGGGAGAACTTTTTTTACATAGGATAGTTTAACAAGTGCAGAATTTATCTGGTTGAAATTTTCAATAGTAGCAACCGATTTACCCATAAATTCCATAAAAACATTATCCGATTCCTGTTTTTCTGAAATAAGCATGGCATCACCAGTAAAGCCTTCCACAATATTTTTCTGCATACCCCGATCCATACCGGAAATGACACCGTTTCCAGCAGTCATGATCAGTGCACCCAAAAAAAGGATTACCCCGATTACTATACTTTTGCCTCTATGGCGCAAAATGTTGCGCCAGGATATTTTAAGAATTAAATCCATAATTACTCCTCCACAATAAGACCATCTCTGATCTTTATGACCTTACGGGCGTATTTGAGCACATTTGCATCGTGGGTGGAAAAAATAAATGTGGTATGGTCACGTTCGTTCATATTCCGCATAGCATCGAGAATCGATGCACCGGTAACAGAGTCGAGGTTGGCTGTTGGTTCATCGGCAAGCACTATATCAGGATTAGTTACCAGCGCCCGTGCAATAGCGACTCTCTGACGCTGTCCTCCAGAAAGTTCTGAAGGTCTATGATGCATGTGCTCACTCAATCCCACTGCATCCAGCAGAGAAAGTGCTTTTTTACGTACCTCCCCCCGGGTCCTGTTTTTCATAAGCAACAAAGGAAACTCCACATTTTCCAGAGCATCAAGTACAGGGATAAGGTTAAACGTCTGAAATATAAAGCCTATCTGGTGCAGACGAATGTCAGTGATTTTTTTATCGTTAAGCGATGTAATCTCCTTACCGGCAATTTTCACACTTCCGGCAGTCGCATGATCGATGCATCCGATAATATTCAGCAAAGTCGTTTTTCCACTGCCTGATGGCCCGATGATACTGAGAAAATCACCCTTCTCGATTGAAAGATCGACTCCCCGAATCGCATTTACTGTAGTCTTTCCCAGGGCGTAGTCTTTTTTCAGTCCCTTTATTTCAATGATATCCAAAACCACCTCCTATTGTAGGCCCATGAATGAAGAGAGAAAATATAACTCTTTGTAATTAATTAAAGTAGATTTGATTTGACTGGCTTGTGAATGGGATACTGCAGGTTTGGGTCCTCTTTCTCAGTTCCACCGTACTCGTAAAGAATTACCTGAAAAAGAGACAGGACAAACCGATTACGAGTACGAGTACGAGTACGATTAGGAGTAGGAGTAGGAATAGGAGTGGGAGGGAGATACCCCCCTCACTAAGACATTTTCTGTTTTCAAACACTAATGCAACAGATATATTAACTTTTTGGCTACACGATTATTACATTATGCAAAATCAGTGGCTTTCAAACATCAAAAACTTGATTAACAGCCACTAATTGTTTAATATTACAGATGGTAACTTCGGAATTCCATAGAACGTAATATTTATCATCGTCTGATTTGCCGGATACTGCTGATAAGGAAACCGAATGAAGAAAACTACTGAAAAATTGAACATTCATTTCATGTTATCATTTAACATGCTTCTAAACATTGTGGAAAACTGCCCTGGAAATCTTTGGATCTCCGATAAAGAAAATGAATCTATCTGGAAAAGAGTACTGCATGTTTTGGAAAGTATAGATTTCTGGTTTGATGATTTTTCTGTTTACCATTTTGATCGGATGTTTGGTTTTTTTTCAGCAGAGATGGATAGATGCAACGCTTCTGTTTTGACAAAGAGCGACATTTTCAAATATCTGGATCTGATTAATATCAAGATTCAAAACTTCTTTGATATGGTGAATGATGAAATCTTAACAGAAGCCAGTACTAAACATCCGAGTGTCACTTATCTGGATATCATTTTAAGTCAGATACGGCATATTCAGATTAATATTGGTTACTGCAATGAAAAGTATAATAGTAAAGGAATTAAAAGTCCTGAATGGTTGGGGCATAATGAAGAGAGTGTAAAGAACAGGTAAACATTGGAAAGAACAATTTTTTTTAATAAACAGGCAGAAAAAACTATGTTCCTTCAAAAATCAGCTATTTTCGATGAATCCAGCAAGCTTTCCCAAATTAAACGGACCGAACTTATTAAGCGTCTGCCTGCCGCACGCATATAGCAGACACTATTCTTTTTCTTCAATTTTTAGGATTCCAGGATTGAGCAGTCGTCATAATAACAGCAATGAAAATCATCATTCCTATTCCTAAACCAACCTGCTGCCTGGAATTGAAGTTTCGCTTAACCAGTTTGGTTTTTTCTTTTTTTTCAGTGGGTTTTGCAACCTGCTGCGGCTGTGGAAAAGTATCAGTAACAGCCGTGTTACTCAGAGTGTCAACAGTCTGTTGCGGCTTTGGAAGAGTATCTGCAGTTATGCTGTCAACTGCCGGAACTGTACTTTTCAGAGTATCAACCATAATGCTGTCTGCCGATTGAGCCGACAGCATTGCCCAACACATAAATATTAAAAAAATTATCCGATATGTTTTCATCAATCAACCAAGTAGTTTGGACAGAATAGAGTTGATCTCCTTTGGATTACCAGCACCCTTTGTAGCTTTCATTGCCTGTCCCACAAAGAAACTGATCAACTTTTTGTTACCTTCTCTGTATCTCTGTACTTCGGCAGGATTATCATCCAGTACTTTTTTAATCGCACTCTCCAAAGCACCAGTATCGCTAACCTGTCTGAGTCCCTGTTCATCGATTATCTGTGAAGCTTCTTTATCTTCGGTCTGCATCAGATCGATCACTTTTCTGGCAGCTTTGGCACTGACTGTACCATCTTCCACCAGTTTCAATAAAGATGCGAGTCGTTGTGGGGTAATACGGATTTCAGAGATCGATATTTTCTGATCATTTACAATTCTCAGTACATCAGTCATTATCCAATTAGCCACCTGACGCGCATCATTATAGACTTTTACAGTTTCTTCGAAGTAATCGGCAATCGCTCTTTGTGAAGTAAGCACTTCAGAGGCATTTGAAGCGATAGCGTAATTTTGCTCAAAACGGGCACGTCTGGCAGCAGGAAGTTCGGGAAGTGTTTTTTTCATTGATTCAATGAATTGATCCTCCACAATAAGGGGCATCAGATCCGGTTCCGGAAAATAACGATAATCATGTGCATCCTCTTTTGAACGCATTGGAATAGAGGTATTCGTAGAAGGGTCCCAAAGGTATGTTTGCTGAATTATCTTTCCACCAGATCTTAATACCTCTTCCTGTCGCTGCGCTTCATATTCCAGAGCCTTTTCCAGCCCCCGAAGAGTATTCATATTTTTAATTTCAGTCTTGGTCCCCAGTTTTGCCTCTCCTTTTGGGCGCAAGGAAATATTGGCATCACAGCGCATCGAACCTTCCTCCAGATTACAGTCACATATCTGAAGGTATTCAAGTATCTGCTTTACTGCAGCAAAATATTCGTAAGCTTCCCGTGGAGAACGCATATCCGGTTCACTAACTATCTCTATAAGAGGCGTTCCGCATCTGTTGACATCAAAAAGAGAATCGACATCCTGATCATGTATCAGTTTACCGGCATCCTCTTCGATGTGAATTCTGGTGATTCCGATTGTCTTTTTCACCCCATCTACATCAATAACAATTTCACCCTTGCCGCATACAGGCATGTCGTACTGTGAAATCTGATATCCCTTGGGAAGATCAGGATAGAAATAGTTCTTTCGTGCAAAGATAGACCGGTTGTTTATACTGCAACCTACAGCCAACCCCATACGTACCGCCATCTCAACAGCACGACGGTTAAGCACAGGAAGAGATCCCGGCAGGCCAAGACATACAGGACATCCATTGGTATTGGGCGCATCTCCAAATCTGGATCTGCAGTTGCAGAAAAGTTTTGTGTTCGTCAATAATTGAGCATGAATCTCAAGCCCGATCACTATTTCATATTCCACCAGAGAATCCTCCTGAAAAGGCGATTAAAAGCCATTCTAACTATTTAGTATCCATTCAAAATTGAACCAGAAGTGCAACTCAGCATAGCGGCATATTTGCTTAGTCATACTGATTTCATCTGTCCTTGAGCCTGTTAAAGGGGACAACTGCAAACAGATATTTTGAACAGAGATAAATTTAATATATATACGATACGTTTTAATCTTCTACAATTGTAAACTTAAGACCGGCTTTGACAAGTGAATCCGCTGCAAAACCCAGGGCTTCCTCCCTGGATGCAAACGACCCTATGCGAACTCTGTAGATTACCTGTTCACCCGGTTTTGCCCCAACTACTGTGACATTCCTGAATTCTTTACTTAGTTTTTTCTGAAGATTCCAGGCATTATCCACAGATCCAAATGCCCCAACCTGCAAAGTAAAACCCATCGAAGCACTCATGGAGTCCAGATCGGATACCAGATTTTTTGAATCAGACAGCCCCACTCCTGAATCAGATGCTGAAATCTCAAATAGATCTCTTTCCAGCAGATTCTTTTGATAAGGCTTGAGCTGTTCACTGAAACTTTTTACCTTATCAACCATTCCCAGTCTGGAGGCACATTCGAGTTTTCCGGCCAGTGATGCAATCGTCCAGTATTTTTTGGGATCCGGATTTCCACTTTTTGCAAACAGGTTCAGTGCATCCTGGAAATTACCCTTTTTGATTTGCAGAAGTCCAAGATAATAGTTGGCCATCTGAGAATGCTCATCACCAAATTCCAGAGACAGAGTATGCCAGAGAGACTGTGCAGCATCGTTATCACCTGCTGCCATGGATGCTAAAGCCCATTTATGACGGTAAACAGGCAGAGAGCTCAATTTGGTTGCCTGACGGTAGTTATCAACTGATACGGAATATTCCTTAAGAGCATAATGGTAGTCACCAAGTTTACAAAAAGCCTGTGACTTTATGGAATCCGTTGCAGTTTCTGATTTGGTAACTTCAGTATATAATCGAATAGCCGTAGAGCATGGTGCAACCTGTGCATAAGCCATTTTGCCGGGTAAATCAGCAGGGTTTTTCAGATATGCATTCTGAAATTTCGCTGCATTCGGTGAAACAGTACCATTTCTGAGATCCTCGGATTTTAAATGAAAGGCCATCACGAAAATTATCAGGAATGGCAATACCAGATTTTGCCTTTTCATATTCATAGTGGCTCTGAGATGCCTAAGCTTGATCATCCCGGTTTTCCTGATGACTCAACTGTTCCAGTTGTTCATTTTTACGATCCAGCTCAGCCTGAAAACGTTCCAGCTCATTTTTATGTTGAACAAGTTGTTCTTCCAGAGAACTGACCTCTTTACTTTTGCTTTTAAGATGCCTGGCCTGAACAATAAAATAGTAGAGTGCCACCCAAAGGCCAATCAGAAGTCCTGCCCCAAAGGCCCCGGCCACATAGATATAAACAGGCATTGGTGGTGTCTGATAAGCCAGCACACGTGCCGGAACAAGAATTTTGAAGGGTTCCTGTGTAAATGTAAAGATCAGAATCCAAGCCACCATAAACGCAGCAACAAATAAAATGCTCCACTTGAGGAATCTCATCTGTTTATCCTTTCACAAATCAGTGTCATTCCACTACTCTTTATTGCACGTACCTTAAAAATCATTCCTGCCTCAGCATCTTGGCAAGCAAGCAGAACTCGTTTAAATCCCTGATCCATACCCATCCATAACTTATCCTTTTTCCCCTGACGGCCACTCACCAGAATTTCAAGCTCTTTTCCTATACAGTCTTCATAAATTTTACGGGTTATCCCAGTTTGAAGCTCAATGAGCTCTTTTAGCCGCTCCAATTTTACCCCCCTGGGAATATTATCAGCCATATCTGCAGCACGGGTCCCTTCCCGCACCGAATAAGCAAACATGAATGCAGTGGTAAAACGGACCTCTTCAACCATTTTTAAGGTTTCTTTAAACTCTTCATCGGCTTCGGAAGGAAAACCTACAATTATATCTGTAGTGATATCTGCATCCGGAATATAGCTGCGGATCATCTCAATAACAGATCGGTAATGGCCGGATGAATACTTACGGTTCATCAGTCCAAGAATCCTGTCAGAACCCGCCTGAAACGGCAAATGAATGTGTTTGCAGAGTTTGGGTATTTCAGCTATGGTTTTAATAAGTTTTTCGCTGCAATCTTTAGGATGGGATGTAGTAAAACGAATCCGTTCAAGTCCCTCAATACAGGAGATTCTTTCCAGAAGATCTGCAAAATCGGTCCCCCCATCATTGTATGAGTTCACATTCTGCCCAAGAAGATTTATCTCCTTTATACCTTCTGAGACTCGCCCAATAATAGCTTTTTCAATGGTCTGTGCAGGTATGGATTTTTCATCCCCTCGCACATAAGGTACAATACAATAGGCGCAATAATTGTTGCAGCCCCTCATAACTGCAATAAATTCACTGACTTCGCTCTTATCACAAACACCAGTGAGCTGATCTGTAACAGGAGGGAAGTATTTATTCAGAAATTCCTCCATAGAATCAAGCTTTTTGGCCCCAATCACCACATCCACACCGGGAATCTCATTTTTGAGGGATTCACCAAGCCTTTGGGCCATGCAACCGGTTACCCAAAGAGAGGCACCCTTTTTTTTAAGTCGTGCAAATTCATTAATCCGGGCTTTTGCTTTCTGTTCTGCATTTTCCCGTACACTGCAGGTATTTACCACTATCAGATCAGCATTGTGCACCTGTTGATTATCCACAAAACCGCGGGAAATAAGCAATCGACGCAGATCTTCAGAATCTGCCACATTCATCTGACACCCGAATGTCTGAAAAAAGAAAGATGGCATAAGGATTTTTGATTAAAAGTTTCTGTATGTATTAACCTAAATTCCACACGGGGTAGAGACAAGGCATGCCTTGTCTCTACCCCGTGTGGAATTTAGGTTTAATAAACCGAAGCAATGTGCCGGAAATGAAATTACTTTGCGGGACTGGTAAATATCCAGTTATATAACCAGATACGCAGATGATTGTCCTTGGATTTTTTGCTGCTGCCCGTGAACACATAAATTACTGATAACAGCGAGAAGTCCGATGAGCGATCAACTAATTGCAGAGCGCGCGTTTTTTAAACGCGCGCCTGAAAATATTTACTTTTGACCCATACCGGGATATGGACGAGCCTGTTTCATTGATAAAACCGGTTCGGCATCTGGATTATTAAGTGGTTGATCGAATTTGAATTCGGTATCCATTGCAAACCATTGGCCAGGTTTTCCATATATTGGATAGTAGAATTCGTGAATCACTTTCAGGGCTTCTCCCAACTGGAAACATTGTTTAGGTGTTAATACTGTTTCCTTGCCTGCAGGCAGTACATTGGAATGGCCCTTGTAAATGATAGGTTTATCTGCTGCATAAAAATAATAGATAAACTCATCCGAAGTCACATTAGCATCGGGCAGAACCACAGATCCATCACCATACTGAACATTAATGTAAAATGCCGGTTCGCTTTGAGCTACATCATAAGGATTAGCGGTTATAGCCACTCCAGTAGCCTCTTCATCAGGGAACGACTGATGCACTAATAGAGCCATACCTACATTTTCATGACTGATTTTTCGATAGGTTCGCTCTTCAAATGCTCTGAAGTACCACACACTTGACCAAACCTCACGAATTGCATCCAGCACTGAGACGGTATCTCCAGGTTCTCCACTCTTGGAGGTATAAAGTCCGGCCCCGGTAAAACCGTCAAGATCTTCGGCATTGGTACTGGACCGGAAACGCATTTTAATACCCGGGTACTCTGAATTCAATTTTGCCATAAGCATTTTGGTAAATGCAGTATCCACCGGTGCATCTTCCATATCTTTACGCAATTTTTTAAGACGCTTATCCCTTGTTTGGAAATCATTATTAAACATTGAATCTGAAAGCAGAAATGTCACTCGTTCAAGAAATCCGTTTTGTTCCATGAACTGATGATAAAAATAAACCGGTATGGCAAAACCCTTTGGATAAGGCACTTTGGTACTGTCCATGTAAGGAAAGCAACCGAAATGACTTGCTTTACCCCCGAAAGCAGGGATAGCTGAATCAATAGCATCCGCCATTTTTAATTTTGGATAATCGAGAATTTTATTGATATCACGCAGATCTTTGACTTCCAGATTCATTTTAGCCACAGATACCTGTGCCGGCCTGTGCGCTTCCCACCATTCATCGGCTTCCTGCTGGGTTGCCTCAGTAACCTTATACTCATAAGAACCCACTTCCAGTTTTACCCATTTACCTTTAAGGGCCAGCAGTGTACTATCTATGGTGGCATTTTTCAAACCCATATTGGGTGTACCACGGTTTTGAGATAAAACATTGATATGAGAAAGCGGTGTCTGAAAAGCCTGGGTAATTATTCCGCTGGTTACGGAGATGTCATTAGGGACAGCATCCAATACGACGATATCACGGAAACTTACATATTGCCCATCTTCAAGCTGTTTTGCGGTCATAAAAACCAGTTTACCTATGCTGGTTCCGTAATTGAGCGGCTGATAAGTGATACCCTCATAAAGCTGATTAGTGGTTATAACCTTCACCGATGCAGGAAGGCTCTTTACTGCACTTTCAGAAAACTGGTTAATGGGGTGAAAGTAAAGAGAATCACCGAAGAAACAGTTGGAGGCTATTTTCTGGTAAGCCAGACTTATCATTTCCGCATTTGCATTATCAATAGATGCTATTTCATAAGTCCATTTTTTAGGCCCCTCATAGTAGGTTATTGCCCCCAGAAGAAAACGTCGCTCCTCACTGGTGTATTCAACTATGTTAAATTTAGCCAGATCATCCACCAACTGTTTTCCACGACCGGAAAGGTTGGCAAATGCAAACTCATGATGAATTTTATACTTTTTACAGTTCTGAAAATAAAGCTGACTATTATTGCTATTCCAGTTATCAATGACAGTCTTGACAGAAGTCGCTCCAGGAATATTTGCGTTGAGAGGTTGAGATGAAAGTGTCTTGAAATCATCTTCACATCCCAGCGATCTTGCGCTGTCAGGCGCAGCGCCGCCCGGAATAACACAGGCCCATGTATGGGTTACAGGCGGTTTTTCTACAGGATCATCACTGCAGAAAACAAACAAAATCATCAAAATTAATACCGTTGATACCATTACAGTTGATATCGTATTTCCTTTTTTCATTTTCAACAACATAACACAGTTTCCTCTTTATTAAATTCTATCATATCAATCTGTTAATGGCACAATCTGTCTACGCCACAGGTCATACCATCAGGACATTTTCCATTGCAGGATATCAGTCCTGGGATTTGTAAATACTTTATTACCTGTGATTCGATGGTCAGTTGAGCATTTTTAGATTCATTAGTAAAGGTGGCTTTGCGGAATATTTTCAATCTTGGAAACCCTGCGACACCGTATGACTTCAATTTATCCAGTATTTCACCTTTAATGGTAATCGAACCATCATCAGCAGTTTTTCCCACAATCCTTGCTTTTGTAATTGAATGATAAGATACATCGATTTCTAATTCAATAAATGAATTTCCCTGCTGCTTTGGCGGGTCCCATTCCAGTGTAATAGGCTGACCATCCACGCACGGTATGGAATCATTATGCAAAATTAGAGGACCGATGCCCTTAGCTTTAATGACGAAAGGATTTACCTCTGATGTACCGGCTCCAGAAAAAGTAACCTCATCACCCTCTTGAAAAGGAGGATAAGCCAGCTCTTCTACCTGAGAATATGGAGATGCATCACCCAATAAAAAAGAGCTAATACCATCAACGGTTTTCACCCCACTTACAGTGATCTTACCCAGATCAACCCGCTTTGGCTTCTTTGGTATGGCAACACAACCATCTTTAGTACATTTAAATCCTGAACTACAGGAGGGTTCACAGAAATAATTCGGTGGTGCTAACAGCTTACAATCACCATCAGTCATTACAGTTTCCCAGGATTCATCTTTGGCTACCATACTTTCAGCACCATCGCCTACTATATTGGCGCTGCTGTCAAAAATTTCTTGAGCACTGTCAACTTCTTTTCTTAAAACTAGTTGAAAAGCAGCGGCCCATGACACTTTTTCGGTATCATTGCCACCAGGGTTATCGACAGTTGTTGGACTATCATCACAGGATAGCGAAACAAAAGATATGGAAAAAGCCAGACAAATTAAGATTCCTAATGAAAACACTATTTTTTGTAACACTGTTACTCCCCCCTGTATCCTTTTTATTGAAAAATTGATAATTTCAGTTATGGATTGCGTGCAAAACAATAAAAACCACCGTAACCGCCACCACTGCCGGATTTTCATGGCCACAGCAAATGGGTGGGGGTGGAATGAGAAACCGGATCTCTACATGGTGTTTGGCTGGCTGTGAAGCTGGTTATGATCTGGATTTTAACACTGGAGC
>DATAMG010000006.1:0-2864 GCA_036260705.1 Chitinispirillaceae bacterium
CTCTGCTGTGGACAATCACCTGAGAACTGCCATAACCAGTTTTGATGAAGAAACTGCCAATGAAAACTGGCAGCTGGCTTCCTGGGACGGGATAACAGGGTATTCAGAAAAAGGAGATGCTACTTGGCTCTGGATGGCAACTATTAATTATGTTTATATTATGGACGACGACCTGGATATAGGGACTCCCAGAATACAGCCTCATGGGGCAAATATCTTTGGGAACATCCTTGAATGGACACGCACAGAAAATTAAACAGGGATCTGAGTTCACACTTCAAATCCTCTTATTTTTTAAGATACATTTAGGGTGATTTTCTTTATTCAATAGGCAGGCATCAAAATCACTTAATCCTGAGATCTAAACTGGATACTGTTATGCTCTAGACATCTGTCAGATAATATAAAATTATATTTTTTAGTCATAACATATATATTAAAAACTCAAGAAAAATCAGGGAATTTGATTTAATGTTACTAAATTCTCTAAAATGGAGATTAAATAATACGTATTTTTAGCAAAGTACTTATGTGAAATTGTACTTAATTCAATTTATCATTACCTGGATGAAAAGTAACACTTCTAGATATTTCGAGTAAAAAATATCACTAAAAAGTATTATTCGAAAACCTCTTGCGTTGTTTCAATTCCGGTTAATAAAATACCGTTATTGACTTCAGTTGAGGTTATTCAGGGTTCTAATAAAAATCAGGAGGAGTTCCGATCGATAAAAACCAGCAACATCTGTCCATAGGGACATTAATCGTAATTATAGCAGTAATTGGTATCATCAGTTCTATGTCCGGTTGTGTGTCCAGTTCGAAGAATAGTTCTGAGCTCGGTTCTGAATCAGGTTTAGAGTCAGGCTCTGCAACAGCCAGCTCAACTTCCCGGGCTTCTGATGAACTGGTAGTAAACGTATATTCGCATACAGGAGAGCCGAAAACAGGATTTGACCCTCTTCTGGGATGGGGATGCGGCCATGTGAATTTTGAGCCATTGATACAGAGCACTCTCTTCAAGTCAGCTGATAACGGCAGTATAATAAATGACCTTGCTACAGGTTATTCTGTCAGTCCTGACGGGAAGACATGGACCGTAAATGTAAGGGATGATGTCAAATTCACAGACGGAGAGAGGTTAACAGCTGAAGATGTGGCATTTACATTCAATACGGCAATCGGAAGTAATTCCGAACTCGACATGAGTAACCTTGAAAAAGCCAGTGTAATAAATGATACAGCAGTTGAATTCAAATTAAAAGATCCCCAGTCCAGTTTCATCTGGAGGCTCAGATACGTTGGAATTGTGCCGGAGCATGCCTATAAAAAAGAGACCTACGGATCCAGCCCTATCGGGTCAGGCCCGTACAAACTGGTACAGTGGGACAAAGGGCAGCAGGCGATATTTGAACTCAATGACAATTACTATGGTCAAAAGCCTTACTTCAAAAAAATAACCATGTTGTTTCTGGACAAGGACACTGCATTTGCAGCTGCAAAGTCTGGCGATGTAGACATAGCTGAAATCGATGTTACCCATGCAAATCAAACCATAGATGGTTGTGATTTAATCTCTCTTCCTTCATCAAGAGCATTCGGAGTTTCCTTCCCCATGCAGAACAATACCGGTAAAAAAAGCCTTAAGGGAGACACCATAGGCAATAACGTAACAGCAGACATAGCAATAAGGAAAGCATTAAACACGGGGATCGACAGAAAAGCAATACTTGATGGGGTAATTTACTGAAAAGGGGATGTGGAATACACTGGAGTAGACCAGCGAACCTTTGGAAATCCAGGAGCCAGGATCAATTATTCGAACCCTGAAGAAGCTAAAAAAATACTTGAAGATGCAGGCTGGATAGACAGCGACGGGGATGGGATACGGGAAAAGAATGGTACCAGGGCAGAATTTAAACTATACTATTCCTCAGCAGATCAAACAAGGCAAGCTCTTTCAGTAGCTGTCAGCGAGCAGGCTAAAAAACTGGGTATAAAAATAAATCTCGTAGGCACAAACTGGGACGAGATCTACGCTAACCAGTACAGTTCTGCCGTTTTATACGCCTACAGCAGTATAGACACTTTCAATCTGTACCTGCAGTACCATACTAAAGAAGCCGATGATACATACAGAAACCCTGGTCTTTATAGTAATCCTGTTGTAGACGGGTATCTGGAAACAGCTTTGAGATCTTCAGACCAGGATCAGGCTATCAATAACTGGCAGTTAGCTGCATATGATGGAAATACCGGTTTTGGGCCTGCGGGGGATGCAACATGGTTGTGGCTTGTAACAATGGATTATCTCTATGCAGTGGACGAAACTGTAAATATGGGAAGCCCGGAAAAGAATGCCGGATCGGATATTTTAGGAAATATCTACGAGTGGACAAGAACAAATACAACCAGCCAGACTCAAAGTGAGTGATCGTCAGAACAGGCAACAATAAGGGTGAGTGATATTGTCGCTGTAACAAGCGATTTTCAAGGCATCACTCATCTACCTTTTTTCTTTAGAACCAGAGTGTGTGGTAAATGATTAAAAAACATTGGGCAAATCTATTTCGAATTTAGAGTATGAAAAATGGATAAATTGTTCATAATAGCTGCCATAATTTAAAGTGAAATTATTAAAAAATATCCAGCAATGAGGGAATTGAGTGTCAGATACTGTAAAAATATCCGGATTCATAGGGAAGAAAATACTACGACTGATAAGTCTTTTGATAGTAGTCTGTTTTGTAAGTTTCATGCTTATTCAATTTTCCCCCATAGATCCTGTAAGGGCTTATATCGGAGAAATGCCGGTGAGTGCGGAGCACAAAGCTAAACTTGAAGAGTACTGGGGGGTTAACACA
>DATAMG010000010.1:0-16982 GCA_036260705.1 Chitinispirillaceae bacterium
TCAACTCCTTTAAAACAGAGAAATCAGTGATATTATTATTACTTAGATCAAGTGAATTGAGATTTTTCAACTCCTTTAAAACAGAGAAATCAGTGATATTATTATTACTTAGATAAAGCGAATTGAGGTTTATCAACTCCCTTAAAACAGAAATGTCACTGATTTTATTATTTCTAATATTAAGGGATTTCAGATTTTTAAGTTCTGATATGCATGATAAATCACTGATATGATTATTATTTAAACCAAGACAGGTAAGATTGTGCAGTTCTGATAAGAAGGAAAAATCATCCAGATAAGGAGCAGAAAGGTGCAGCTCCTTTAACAGTGGCAGCTCTTTTAAAAAAGCGAAGCTTTCAAAACCGTTAAACCGGACATACAAAGTATGCAGATGCTTGAGATTGGCCAGTAAGCTTTCATTTTTACATATAGTATTACACAGTCGCAAAGCAATGATATTATTATGCTCATCCAGCACATATCCGCGGATGCCCTGTTTATTCGGGTCTTTGTTCAGTTCCTCCAGGGTCATCCGGTGGATCGGGACCTGTATTTCGTCAGCAATTTGTGCAATAATCTCAAGATCGGTCATGTGCACCCTTCCGGTGGTTTTTGCGGGTGAAAAATTCCAAGTTGATAGATCGGGTTCACAAAAAATATAATTCAAGCGACCGGAAATATAGAGGACGGACTGTTTTTTTACTTTTATCAAAACTTCGATTCAAATGGACAATATGGATGGTTTGCTTTTATTGCCGTTAAACAGAAAAAAATACTCCGCCCCGTATATATTCCTTGTTTTCACCTTTCGATTACCCTATTTTTACTATTACCTAATTCTTTTTCATCATAACACATTCAGCTTTCTTTGGTTATGCAACCCGTTCCATTTTCAATGAAGAGGGTAATATGAAAGTTTTATTTACTGCAGCAGTTATTTCTGTAACTTTTATTTACACGCAAGCCAGTTTCTCGGCAAACAAACCGGTAAATGATGGTGCGAAAGCAGAGAAAATGCCGGTTGTTGCAACAGAACAGCCTGCAGCTCAGGTTCCGGCGGATTCTTCAGTTCCACCAATTCCCGCAAATATGGCTACAGCTCCGGGCGCAGATTCGGTCGTCGCTCAACCTGCAACTGAAACTGCACCTCCCGCACCAGTGGAAAAGGAAGTAACCGCACAGGATTTGCTCAAGCAGGGTGATTTGTTCGCTAAAAAGAAACAGACCGAAAAGGCAATGGAAGCCTATAAACAGTGTATCGAAAAAGCTGGTGATGATACCGCGTTTGGACGGGCTGTGCTGTTTTTGGGAAATTATTATTATGGAAAAAAGATGTATATAGAAGCGCTTCCTCTGCTTGTTAAAGTAACCGGAAAGAATGCGGAGACAATGCCGTTCAAAGTAATGCTTGCCGCAACACAGCTTGCTGCCGGCAGTCCCGACTCGGCGATAGCGATTCTTGAACCGATCGCTTCCAATCAGAAGATTCCAATCGCTTCACGAAAAGATATGTTCAAAATCATTGGTGATGCCTATCTAAAACTCAAGCAGAACGATAAGGCGGTTTTCTGGTATAGTAAACATATAGCTGCAGGAGGTGCAAAAACTGCAGATATGGCGTATATGGTTGCTTTTGAAGGGGAAAAGACTGCACCCGCGAAAGCTAAATCTGCCTATGAATCGAACATTAAGAGTTTCCCCAAAGACTACCGCAACTATGTACGGCTAGGTATTCTCAATGCCAGGGCACGGGCGACATTGCCGGCTGCACTCGGATTATTGAAGAAGGCAATAACCCTCTCCGGAGATTCCATCCCTTCGATCTGGCTGGAAATCGGCAAAGTCAACGCGAGTCTGGGCAAGAAAGATGATGCAATCGAATCGTACCGCGCTTGTCTTCGCGGTGACCAGAACAACCTCGAAGCGAAAGTTTTTCTAGGCTCGGCGCTGTTTCAGAAAGGTTCTACTGAGGAGGCCATCTCCTATTTTGAGAATGCTCATAAGCAGGCCCCCGACAGTATCGCACCGATGGTGGGGCTCTCTTCAGCCTATGTCAAGATTAATGATACTAAGAAGGCAATCGAAATTCTTGAGAAACTTAAAAACGCGCAGCCAAAAGACATCGAAGTGCGTAAAGAGCTGATCAGAGCTTTCAAGTCAAGCGGCCAGGAAAAGAAGGCTGCAGAGGAAGTCACTGCTGCGCTCGAAGTGGAACATGATCCCGAACTGCTTATTATGGGTGCGAAGACATATCTGGCTATCGGAAAACTCGATGATGCTGCTATTTTGCTTGAAGAGATGATCAGCATGGATCCATACGATATCGAGACGCTCATGACTATGGGAAAGGTCAAGCACGCGCAGGGTAAACTTGACGAGGCTATTCAAGCATATAAGGATGTAAACGCAGTCGATCCGAAATACTCGCCCTCGCTATATCAGCTTGGCCAAATCTTTCTGGAACAAAGCAAAGTGAAATGGGCGGAAATGTATTATCAGCGCGCAATTACGGCTGATCCGAATTATGCACTTGCCGAGGTTGGGCTTGCCAGGATACAGCTGCTTTTCAAGAATAACAAATCATTCGAAGAACACCTGGCCAAAGCAAACAGTCTGGCACCGAATGATCAGGAAGTCCAGAAGGCAATAAAGGAAGCTCGTAATCCCAAAAAGGCCGCGGTGGCATCTGCTCCTGCAGTTACTGCAACGGCAAAGACAGGCAATGAGGCAGAAAAGACGGGTAAGACGGATAAGAAAGATAAGAAGCGGAAATAATCAGACAGACCATAATTAAATCATCTGTTGATAGTCACTGGTGGTTTGAAAAAATCCGGTTGACTGCTGTATTTGCAGTATTCCAAAATTTCGGCTAAGGGGTGCAAATTTGCGCCTCTTCTTTTATCCTTTTGTATATTTGTTGATACTCTTCCCCATGCTTCCTCATCGCCCACGCTTGCCAAACAGCCAGTGTACCGGAATTCCCAGCGGGTTAAATAAGTGTGAAGTTTTGAATTGTTGAGGTGAAGCATTTGAATTCAATAATAAAACAAATAATACTCCTGAGTTGGAAATTACTAGTAAAGTTAATGTTACGAACAAATTAGTGCTGCAGTTTATTAAGCAGAATTTCTTCTATGTTCCTTCTGCCATCCAGTACAAAAAGAACAAAAACATTTTGTTTGACGACCTGGTAAAATATCCGGTAAGGTTTGGAGTGAATTTCTTTTACATATCTGATACCAATTTTATCCAGCTCTGGTGGTATATGGCCACGTTCAGGTTGATTTGTTAATTTGCTGATTGTATCTTTCATTTTCCGGTAAATGATATCAGCCCTATATGGTGAATCATTAAAGTAAATATAATTGTAAATCGATATAATGTCCTTCTCCGCATTAGATGTAAGAAAGACCTTAAAATTCATTGTTTGATTTTCCTGAGTTGGTCTTCTATATTTTTAAAAGCCTCTTCAGCAGGTGTAATATTACCCTTCTTGATATCATCTGCACTCAAAGCCAGAATTTTCAGCAGAGCAATCGAATCCTTCATTTCCTTATATGATTTGATATCCTGTATTACTAATTTAGCATCTCCGTTCTCAGTTAAAATCAGTGTTTTATGATTTTTCTGAATATCTTGAATTATCTCAGAAACATTTTCTTTCAGATAACTGATTGGCTTTATACTTTCGCTGACATCCATAATACCTCCAGGATCATAAAATAATAACTTAAAATAAACAGATTCTTGTTTTAATAAAATACGGATTCGGGGTACTAAAAATCTTACCTTTCCTATTTTTTAAAAGAATCTGGACAATTTCATGTCTGTTAATATTATAAGGGTTATGTAGACCAAAATAGGTTCTTAATATTTGGCAGAACGGGATACTTATTTTTTCTTTATTCTCTCTGTACTTCAGCTTGCCTGCCCTATAAAGAGGTACTTCGGAAGGCAGGGTGCCTTCCCATGGTTATACACCCGCTCACTCCTCGCCACGATTACCAAACATCCAGTGTACAGGAATTCCCAGCAGCTTTTCGGTGAACCTTTGTGGTTTGTCATTGGTAGTGATCACAAAACCGCTGTGGCATTTGAACTCTTCTATAAATGAGATGATACCTGTAAGTTGCTTCAGTCCGAAATTGGAACCGTGTTTTATTTCAATGGGAATAATGCCGAAGTCTCCCTCCAGGATCAGATCGACTTCTGCGCCTCCGTTGCTTCTGTAAAAAAAATCATTGCAGTCGATGCCTCTACTTTTGATGCCTCTGAGCAATTCTTCAATGACCATTCCCTCCCAGGAGGCACCCATTTTCGGATGTGCAAGAAGCAGATCAAGTGAAGAGATATGCAGCAGCCGGTGAAGCAATCCACTGTCTCTGATGTATCCACGGGGGTGCTTGATCAGGCGATGGGTTGTCTTTGCGCAGAACGGCTGAATCGTACGCCAGATGAAAGTATTATGTGCAATAGTAAGGTAGTCTTTGACAACCGGTGCGGTGACTCCAAGAGACCTGGCCATATCTGAAAAATTGATAATAGCACCAGATGAGGCAAGAAGCATGTTTACAAAAAATCTGAATCGGTCCCTGTTGATACGGGGAAAAAGGGTTCCCACGTCGCGGTAAAGATAGGTCTGAATGAATGCATTGTACCAGTCGCGACGGAAGGTTTCTGATGAAGAGAGCCAGGGTTCAGGATATCCCCCGTTTAACCAGAATCCATGTGCTTCTGCTATAGTCAAAGATGGGACAAGCGATGCCTCCAGCTCATCTATTGATTTTGAAGAAGCAGCCAGCCAGCTGAAGAAAGGTGAATCGGTGCATGAATATGCTTCACACATCGAAAACGGTGCCATTTCTATTATACCAACTCTCCCGGCAAGGCTTTCCGATATTCCATTTACCAGATTTGGAGAACTGGAGCCGGTGATTACGAAACGTCCCTTTTTATTCCGGTCTGCATCGATAGCAACTCTTAATGCATTAAAAAGCCTTGGCAGAAGCTGTGCCTCATCAATGGCAATGTGCTCCCGGTTGAGTTTTAAAAACAGATCAGGATCATCGGAAATTATCCGGAAATCAGACTCTTTTTCAAGATCAAAAATTTTCCACCCATCAGATAACTCCTTTAGAAATGTGGTTTTTCCACACTGACGCGATCCAATAATGCAAACACAAGGAAAAACACTCAGATATCGAGTAAGTAGATTTTTGTAGTATCTGTTCATACCTTACAATATAATATGCAGGGTATGAAATTGCAAGCTTAAACAGTTAAATACATTAAATCATGCCTTCCATATAGTGCCTGAATCATAAATGGACATTCGTGTTGCCTTGCTTTTAACCTAAATTCCGCAGTTGAGGCGGATGCAGAAGCGTAAGATATTGAGATGATAAGTTTTGAACGCGGTGCAGGCCTTATCGACAGGGTGATAAGGTCAAACCGCGTGAATGGCTTAGGGCTCAATAGCTTACGCGTATGCGCCGCATTCAACTGCGGATTTTAGGTTTAATCAAATTTAAAATCACCTGGTTTCCTAGGGTGGTGGTTGAACTGGATGCGCTATATTTGATAAATAATAATAGGGGCGGACTCAGCGCACAAGCGGTTTGCTTTTTACTCTCGATGGATAAACGAAACAATACCGGTAAGTTGTTTCAGCCCGAAATTAGAAACCGTGTTTTCAAATGCAGTTCTGCTTGAATAAGCTATAACCTGAATAGGTAGTCAAAGTGGTTTCATTAATACATAACTATGCTGCTATTAACAATCCTCACTTTTTCATCCTTGTAAAGGATATAATAATGTTTGTATCTGCTGCCAATCAGAACATTGTAAGTTTCAAAGTCTGCCAGCCATTTTACCATGGTAACATCTCTGACATCAATGGCTCCTGTATAGGCAGCTATAGAGTCGGTGGAATAACAGGATGCACTGATGAGATTCAGCAGGTGTTCTACAGTGTCAATATCAGCGTCGGTAACAATAGCCTCTATGGTACAGGAATCCAGTGATAATATCGTTTTGTCGAAGGTCGAAAGATTATCCGAAGATGTAATCCAGTTGTTCCTGGTGATTTTGGATTTATTAGAAATCAAAAATTTCGATTCCTGCCATGTAATATTAGATAAGTATATACTCCGGTAACGTTTTAACTTATCGGTGACTTGCTCAGGTTCGAATGTAACTTCAACATAATTTGATGGTCGAAAAATGATTGCCGACGTTTTGCCAGACATACTTCTAGCCGTTGAAATTACAATATTCTCAATTTCTCCCAGATAAACCGTTTTTGCAAGCGTTATAATATCTGCAGTATCCTGAGCTGTAAATGATAGCTGTTCCTGGGGAGTAATTGGAAGAGAATCATTACTGCATGAATAAAAGAATATTGCTACAGAAGTCATCAGCAGTAATGCTATCAGGATTTGTATTTGTTTTAAGGAAACAGTAAGCTTTAAGGGAATAGGTTTATTCATGGCATATCTCCTTTGTCTGTTCTTGGTGGCAATAGATAACACACATATTACCGTTCACTTAAAAAATAACACAAAATTAAGCTACAATCACCACCGTATTTTAAATTTCGTATTCTTGCAGAATACGTGAGGCACTAGCTATGGCATTGTGCAAAGAAATAATCAAACGAAAAGGCCAAGGGTGTAATGGTGAGATGAAATTTTTTCCCTTTGGGTAGATTCGATTCAGCATCAGAAAAAAAATTGCTGTTTTCCTCATATTATCAAGATAGATTTTTTACTATTTTTATTGACATTGTTACAGAACGATGTTATCTTTTTAGCTGGTATTAAGTTACATACCCAAATTTTTCACCCCCAAATTACAGATTAAAGGAGTAACGATGCTTCGTACGATTAAAACATCAGTTCTTTTTGGTATGCTGGCTTTGTGTGGATATGCTTTTGCTGATGAAAGTAATGATGAAACCTCGCCGATATATCCTGGATATGATATGTGCAGATCAAGAGAGGTTGTTGTAACTACTAATAGTGGTGAAGTTATCAAAGGTGTAAATAAAGCTGCAAACAAGTTCAAGACTACATATAAAAATTTGAAAGTAAAGGATGAATCGGGAACTGTTCATAAATACAAACCAATCAAAAATTTAAAAGAAGTCACAGTTAAATCATGGAGTGTATGGAAAGGTGCATTAAGAAGACCTGATCGGGATATCAGATATGTTACCATTGATATCATCGGCAAACCAGGTAAAAAAACAATGGTTCAACAGCTTAATTATGAAGGTACCGATAAAATACTGATCTATAATGATCCTCTGAAGTCAAAATGGAAAACTATTCCAGTTGTCGGCATAACATATCTTAGTGTTGCTGGTTTTTATATCTCTCTTAATGGAGGCGAACTCTTCCCTATAGATAGTAAAACTTACAAAAAAGGTGGATTTGAAAAGATTTTCGGAAACTGTGAAGCGGTAACCAGTAAGTTTGCTACACCAAAAGATCGGGAATTCGATAATTTCCGTAATCATCTCAGAACATTTCTTGATTCTTGTAATTAAAAATAATCATAGTGCTTGTAATTGAAAAAACCGGAGAGAAGAAATTTCACTTCGGTTTTTTTTATTCTACTTTCTCTTTCGTTTGACACGGGATATTGCAGGCGCTTGTTGCGGCTATACAGCAGCCCTCCATAATTTTCAATCTATATTGTCCATCTTTTTTAATATCTCTTCTTCTCATCCGGCTACATTTTCTACCTGCAACTTATTCACACCTTCGAGATGGCGCAAGTTTGATTATATCGGCCTTCCATTAAAATCTGCCTATTGTTTTTAATTTTGCTTGCAGTTTTCCTATGGGGTGGTATTATCAGTTTTTTTTATTAATAGAATACAATATTACTTGTTAAAACTTAAAAGAAACGAAAATACAGAAAGTTAAAACCTTTTGTTGGCATCACAACAACAAATTGTTTAATATGTAATACAGTAATTCCATTAATGGTTCGGCATGAACCGTAGTTAATCATATGAACGGGATTAAAATAATAGAGAACTTTCTTTTATGACCTACACTCGTCGAATTCCTGATCCAACCCTGGTGATTCAGACTTCGCGGCGTAGTTCAGCACAAATTTCAATGAATCGACCAGTTTAGGAATAACTCCCCAAAAAAAGAATAGTGGAGACTTGTATGAAAAATCTATCTTTAAAAATCATCGTTTCCTTGTTCACGTTACTTCTTCCATTTTCTCATTCAGCTGGCGATTGGTTCCAAACAAATGGTCCGGAAGGCGGGTATGTAAATGCTCTTGTAGCTGGCCGAAAAACAATTGTTGCATGTCTAAATCTGCGTAATATTTACCTTTCCTCAGATAGTGGCAATTCATGGGTTATTTCCAACAACGGTATAGAAGAAAATTCCGAAGTTTATAGTCTCATAGAGAATAAAAATAAAATTTTTGCGGTCACGAGCAACGGTCTGTACTTTTCCCTCAATGATGGATTATCCTGGGATAAATGCAATCTGGAATTAAAAAAGGATGATCAGATTATGGCTATCAATGCATCTGATAACAAGGTGGCTGCCGGAACTAACGAGGGATTTTACATTTCTACAGATAATGGAGAATCGTGGTCATTTTCTGAGCACAGGTATCCGGAGATGAACTGTCTGGCTGTATGCGGTGACAATCTTTTGGTCTCATATGCAGATTATCCTAGAATTTTGATCTCCAGGGACCTGGGCGTTTCGTGGAATGATGGTTCGCAGGAAATTCTGGGTGTTCAAAACTTCCTTGTAAAGGGAGACACTGTTTTCACAGGAACCTATAAAGGTGTTTATATTTCATCGGACCGGGGTGAAACATGGACTGCAGCGAGTGTTGGAATTATCGACAGCAGTATTAATGGTTTGTACAATGCGCATGATACCACTTTTGCCGCCACAGGACAGGGCGTTTTTTATTCTGTAAATAGTGGCAAGTCATGGATTGCCGTTGATAATACCGGCATGGAGAATAGAAATGTCCAGAAAATCATCAAATTTGACAAATTGTTATTTACAGCAAGCGATAAGGGCATACACCGTCTTGACGATAAAAACCCATCATGGCAGGTTGTCAACAAAGATCTGGCAGGCGGGAGTGTTAGTATACTGACCATAAAAGGTGATACCGTTTTTGCTGGAACATCCAGTGGTGTACATTTTACAGGTGATAATGGCAAAAATTGGATAACTCTTAATAATGCTGATATGACAATTGATCATGATGTCACCTGTCTTGCCATAAATGGAAGGACAATCTTTGCAGGAACCAGATATAATGGTGTTTATCGTTCTGAAAATGGTGGTAAAAACTGGGCTTTGATAAAAACAGGGATTAGCGACAGTTGCATCACAGGATTGGCCGCTATCGGTGATACTATTTTTGCTGGAACAAGATATGATGGACTTTACCGCTCGACTGATAATGGAGCTTCATGGAGTAGTCTGTCTGAAGTTCTACCCTATACCAACATACTCATACTGTTCAAATTTGAGAATAAGATATTTGTCAATTTCTGGGATAAAGGGATCTTTATTTCAACAGATCGGGGAGATACATGGAAGGAAACAGGAATAAAATCCGATCTTGCAATTACTGCAAATAAGAATAATATCTTTACATCTACATGGGGGCGCTATTTTTACTCTCCGGATGGTGGAAATTCATGGAGCGAATATAAGGGGATGACATTCGGCTCGGCAATCTACGAACCGGAAAGCGGCTATCTGTTTGCCGGTGCATACTTAGGCGGGGTGTACCGGTCTTCGGACAATGGAAAAACGTGGGATGTAATAAGTGATAATCTTGAAGGTGAGCATGTGGTTTCATTGGCAATTAAGAATGATACTTTATTTGCCGGGACTTATACCAGAGGAGTTTTAAGCAGGCCTGTTTCAGAGTTAACCCCAATCAGGCATAAGAAATTAACCGGTGGTTCACATAATTTCAAAGCGTATGGTTTTGAAAACAGGTCTTCAGAATTGGTGATGCGATATTCCCTGGACACCAGATGCGCAGTGAAAGTGGAAATATTTTCTATCAACGGGAAAAAAATAACCGCAATCAACACTGGTATGCAGGAACCGGGGTATCAAACAATAAAAATTTCAATTGCAAGACTGGCTGCTGGTGTTTACGTATACAAATTTGATACAGGGTCGTTTCAGCAGAACTCCATATTTAGGATTTCACAAAGTTTTTGAGCGTTGGGGAATTTTTGGACATCGTTATGATGCTGATGGAGGTGAGGGACAGTTTTTAAAGCACGATAAAAGTAAGCGCTTGGACTGTCATCTTTTCTTTAACCACGTAAGATGTTGAATTTCAAGGGAAATGGCCAGGGGACGGACTATTTTTATGCTTTATTATCACCAAAAGTAATAAGATAGTCCGTCCCATTCGTTGATGCAATCCTGTTGTTTCTGATCGATCGGTTAGTATATTTTGCGCAAGGGAAAAGTCATTAATAGATCAGAATCGAATTTTAAAAAATGTTTTTCTGGAAGCCTCTTGAAATTCAGGATATCTCTGATGTGGTTGCAATCGCTCACCAGATACATCCTCAACTGCCTGAAAGAGCCGAAGTATTACGTGAGAAAGTAGTACTTTATCCCCAAGGGTGTAAAAAACTCCTTGTTAACTCTAAGATTGTCGGTTACGCGCTGGCGCATCCATGGTGTCAAAACAGCATTCCATCACTGGATAATTTTTTAGGGAAATTGCCTGATTACCCTGACTGCCTCTATCTTCATGATATCGCCATACTCAAAACTGCACGCGGGCGTGGTGCAGCAGCCCATTATGTTGCTGAGCTTATCAAAATGGCAAAACAGCGCAGTTATTCGAAGATTGCGCTTGTATCAGTATACGGGACTACTGGTTTCTGGGAAAAACACGGCTTTTCCGTTGTAAACAGTGCTTCAGTAGAAAAGAAGCTTGAATCCTATGGAGAAACCGCTTGTTATATGCAGTATTGCCTGCAAAGTAAAAATTCTTCATTTGATCATTGCGATAATTTTTATCATTCCGGTATAAATTGACGTCTTACTCCCCAGTGTTTTTTAAATCTTTTTTAATAATATGCAAAAGAAACAACTCAATGAAATTTCACCAGGTGAGATCATAATTTGTTAAAAATACTAAAAAATGGAAAGTTGAAAGTATCTACTCACAAAATATAATCCTGGGCATATTCAGCCATTTCAAAAGTGATTGGGTTGAGCTCTGGCAATTAAGATACACAAAAATTAAAAACTTTTTTTGGCGCCGCCATAACTAATTTCATAATATATGTAATACAATGTTTATTCAAAGGTCCGTCAGAAACCGGAGTTATTCATATGATTAAGTTTAAGGCGCGATTTTTTTTGATATCATGGTTATTGTTCCTGGGTTTACCTGATACTTCTAATGGTGCACCTCATAATGGCGATAAATTTGAATTGGAGCAACCTGACGGTTCAACTGTCCCTGTGCTTGTGTGGGGTGATGAGTTTTACCAGCATATCGAGACTCCTGATGGCTATACTCTTATGCGTAATAAAAAATCGGGATGGATCTGTTATGCCGAACTTTCAGCAGACTCTTCAGAACTTATTCCAACTGACTCAGTTTATCGATACCAGGGCGATTCAACAGTATCCGACAGTAACTCAAAAAATGAAAGCCGCTTTCAAAGGCATTTAAAAATAAACAGATCCCATCGTTTGTCCAAGCATGAAAAAGTGCGCAGGTTTTTCTTAAATGAAGATGATCAATCAAAAACACCGGCCCCACCGGCTTCCTCTGAAGATACCTCTGCTATTTTACCGTTAGCAGGAGTGACTCCGATAACCGGGAATTATAAAGGGTTGACTATCCTGATAGATTTTTCTGATAAAAAGGAAAGCATACCAATTGATTCTATTGAAAATTTTTTAAACAAACGTCAATATACCGGATATGATAATAATGGCTCAGTAAGGGATTATTTTTATGATGTATCCGGAGGGAAAGTTGATTATCAGAATACAGTGGTTGGGTATTATCGGGCAAAGAGGGAAAAAAGTTATTATGACAATAGTTCCACAGAATTTGGTTTACGAGCACAGGAGCTAATTCTTGAAGCGCTTAACTGGTTGAAAAATGATGGCTTCGACTTTACTGTCTTCTCTTCTGATTCCCGCAATAATATCTTAGCTGTAAATATTCTGTACGCCGGTTCTCCTTCTGTAGGATGGTCTGAGGGGCTATGGCCACATCAGGGTAATTTATCCTCTTTTTCTGCAAACGGCCGTTATGTTCGTAAGTATCAGATTTCATCTATCGGTTCCTCACTGGCAATCGCCACTTTTTGCCATGAAAACGGCCATATGGTTTTTAAATGGCCGGATTTATACGATTATGGCGGTGAATCTTATGGTACTGGGCAATACTGTCTAATGAGCTCATCGGGATCAAAAAATCCGGTGCCTCCCTGTGCATATTTACGTGATCTGGCTGGTTGGGATATGGTAACAGATATCTCTAATGTAGAAACCGGAGTTCTGTTCAGCCATATTCCAAATTCAAATACATCTTTTATGTATCGAAATAAAAACAATTCAAAAGAGATGTTTTACATTGAATCTATACGAAGGATCGGGCGATCTAAAACATTTCCGGATTCGGGATTTTTTATCTGGCATGTAGACCGAAATGGTTCCAACAATAACGAGCAACGAAGCTCTTCTTATCATTATCTGGTTTCGCTGGAACAGGCGGATAATGCATTCGATCTCGAAAGAAATCGTAATTCTGGGAGCAAAGGGGATCTTTATAGAGCTGGTTATAAGGATCGCTTTGATGATGAAACTGCTCCTTCTGCTCTATGGTGGAACGGATCGAAATCCGGTATGAAAATAATGAATATGAGTGGGGTATCAGATACCATGACTTTCAGTGTTGGTGATTTGCCCAGTACACTTTATTCAATTATGATAACCCCAGGAGCGCATGGCAGTGTCAGTCCTTCCGGTAAAGTTATGATTGCCTCTGGAGGTACAATGCGTGTAGCAGTAAAGCCTGACAGTGGGTATCAAATTGACGTTATAACAATAAATGGAGAAACCGTTGCAATAGTTGATACTTTAATTTTTGACAATATTAGCAGTGATCAGACGGTAACTATTGAATTCGGATTGAAAGCGGCTCTTGCTCTGGTAACACCGCATGAAGGTGAAATTTTTTATGCTGGAGATACGGTCAGCATTTCCTGGCGCAACCGGGGTGTATCGGTGCAGGGATTTGAATTGTCATACAGCATAAACGGTGGAAAAACATTCGCTTCAATAACAGAGTCGCTTTCATCCAAAGACAGCACATACGACTGGATCGTGCCTGAAATTGAAAGTGACAGTTGCATTATCAAAATTGCAGGTCTGAACGGTACTTCCTCAACAAAATCCGGTTTGTTTGCCATAAAAAAGAGAGCGATTATTTCTATTGCTGATGAGCTGATAGATATTACTGTTGATAAGGGAAAAAAGATCAACAAAGAAATAACAGTACAAAATTCAGGTACTGGTAATCTTGTTTTTACTGCCACTACCGCTAAACAGGTTGATAAAGTGAGAATTAACGAGCTTTCAGTCGGTGCAGATGCCCAGGCACCCGATGCAATAGAGATCTGGAATGGTGGAGCAGATATTGACTTGGGCGGATACCAGGTAAGCTGGGAAGATAACAAGGAGACTTCTGGCAGTTACACTTTTCCCAAAGATTTTATTCTTAAAAGTGGATCTTTTTTCCTGCTTCAGGATGTTGTGACTGATACAGGAGCAAATGTTGCTTATATGGGCAGAAATGTTCAATGGATGTTCAGCGATTTTCTTGAAATGACGGTAACTATCCTGGACCCTTCCGGCCTGGGTATTGATTATGTTAAAACTGTAGGAAGTCCTGATATGCCACCCAAAGGTACTCAATGGTTAGGTAAAGGAATCGAGTTGTGCACATCATTTGTATACCGGAATGTTTTTATCGATTCTGATTCGGCAAAAGACTGGGGGTGCTCTGGAAAAGGCTCTTTGAAAAAATTAAATGGTGAGTGGCAGAGTGAAGTGACTAAACCCATACTTACGCTTCTTTCCCTAAAAGGGAATGCTGCCGGCGGCAGATCTGTTACATTGAGTGCTGCTATTGATGCAACAGATCTTCAGACAGGTATTTACGAAGATGAACTGGTCATATATCATAATGATCCGGTCAAGCCATCTCCTCTAAGAATTACTTGTAAAATAACAGTTAAAGAACCTGTTTCAGTGCTTAGAGAAGCAAATGATAAGACTAATAACGGGAACAATCCAGTTCTGCTAGTAGCAAATAACCCGGTACAGGCTGGTCAGAAGATAAATTTACAATATATTCCCGTCGGGAACGAGCGAAATGCAGATTTGTATATTTATAACAGCGTGGGGGATTGTCTGTATCGTGAGAAAATCAACTTCAAAGGGATAAGCCCTTTCAACAGAAAGCCATCGGTAATTTCATGGTTGCCCCGAAGCAGTAACGGAAAACAGTATCGACGGGAAACCTTCCTGGTTCGCCTGGTAGTCAGAAATTCCGATGGCGGTAATTCAGTTTTTAATGCAAAAGTCGGAGTAAGATAATTTTTAATACTAAGAAATTAGTAAAGTAATCTCATATTCTCCAGGTTAGCGAGTGCTACTGGAATCTTTGAATATTATGGTTTGGTTGGTTCTCAAGAAAGAAGAATCCTGGTGTTAAGTTACTAAAATTAAATTGCGTTTAATCGCAAGATTCTGCGACACTGTGGATTATGGATTAAAGAACCGCCCCGACCACCTCCTCTCGAAGTTGCTCCGAAGCTCGATGAGCCAAAACTTGATTATCCTAAATTCCGCAGTTGAGGTGGATGCAGAGGCGTAACATATTGAGATGATAAGACTTGAACGGCGGTGCAGGCCTTATAGACAAAGCGGTAATATAAAAACGGTGCAATTGCACCGGATACATTGCGCTTAAAGAACAAATGTGACAACGTGACAAGGTCAAACCGCGTGAATGGCTTAGCATCCAATAGGTTACGCATATGTGCCGCATTCAACTGCGGATTTTAGGATTATGGGTTCTTCGCAAACCTGCCTCTAATTTTTCCACACCGACAAGCCTGTGATAAAGCACCCTGAGCCGGGTATGCAATTTTTTTCTTTTTTGACACTCTTTTTTTCATTATTTAGATAATTGGCAAGCTAGAGGAAGTAATATGAAACGATCGCGGTTAAAAAATGTAGCTGGTGTAAATAGATTTGACGTCCGAACAGCCGCACCCGGAAAATCAAAACACCTATCACTAACAGAAGAGTTTTTCCAAGGTTGACAAAAACGCCCTGATGGAGATTCCCACCCGGGCGTTAAATACTATCAGAAAAATGATATCTGTATTACATTACCGGTGTACTAAAAGGGAGGATGTTGTTACCCCATCAGATACATTAGCAATGAAAATTGAGCCTGAAAACATGATACCATTTAGATCAACGGTGGATTCATCATTTTTGAGCTTGTAGCAGGCAATCGTTTTTCCAGCAAGATTGAATAATGTTACCGAAACATTATTACTGAACTGCTGCCGATTGATTACCAATGATGAACGATGCCTGGTAATTGGTGATACTTTGCCATTGAAACTGACACTGTTTTTAACACTGGTAGTCGCTCCGAAGGTAATCACCACATCACCGCTGTCAGGAACCGCCTGGAACATCAGGTACTCCTTACCATCAACGTTAACAATGGTATCCTGGACATCTTTGTCTGCCTGTTTAACCGTAACCGAAGGTTTGTCCCAGCCATCTTCAACCGGGAGACGAATAGAAAGCGGGTAAGTGTAAATCTTGTTATCAAGATTATCGGTAATTTCAACAGTTATACTTTTATCATCACTTGCCTTCTTCTTTACCGTTGCAGCGTCACGCTCCTTTATATAACGGGCAACGTTTCCGAAAGTCTCGCACCAGACTTTATCACGGTTTTTAGCGATGTAGTCGAGATTCTGACTAAGATCATTTAATGGTGTAGCTGCAAACATATAATCACCCTCTACACCATGATGAAGATATATACTCCACCCATTCTCTTGAATCGCAGCATCAACGAGCTTATTCATTCCTTGAACATCCATAATATTACCATATTGCTTGTGAGCAATAATTTGTGCCTTAATATTATTAAAATCAGGTGTTTTGGAAGCCGGGTAACCTTCACAACCCCGTGATGCGACATAAACATTCGATGCACCATCGGGGTATTGGCAGTTAGGGTAAGCATATGAAATACATTGCTCACCCGGAACCTTATCCTGAATAGCTTTTTGTGAAGCAGCAAAATCTGTCGGATTATCACCATGTCCAACGCTGTGACTCCCGATTTCATGCCCTTGTGCGAAGGCACTTTTAAGACCATCCCAATTAGGGTTGAAAGCCTGGGAGGTAAATATTGTCATATGAAACCCTTTTTCATTAAACAACGGCACACCCTTACTCAGCTGGTTACTGGTGTTATCATCAAAAGTGTGTGATACTGCTCCCTTACAGAAATTTGCCCACGTCCCTACTTCAAACGGTTTCTCAACAGATCCCGCTGATACAACACACGTCATCGTACCAGCAATCAGCAAAGATCTGAAATGTAATAGATTAATCGTCATAATTCTGCTCCCACTTTTTAGAACTGACAGATAATTGACTGATAAATAATTACTATTTTCCAGGTTCAGGCAGGGATTTCCGTGATATCGTCTGACATGTAATCCGCGCTTTTCAGAAATATCAGTGCTCCCTGACGGTTTGGATACTCAAATTATTAATATATGTAATATAAGGTGAGGACTCAATCTTTCAGTAGTTTTTTTCAATCAGATCTCCTAAATATCCTGATCCCTTAATTTTTATCCTGCACGAATC
>DATAMG010000015.1:0-21591 GCA_036260705.1 Chitinispirillaceae bacterium
CATAAAGGCTTACGTTCACGATCCCGAAGGAACTGATGTTAAATGCACCTGGAAAGCTTATGCCAGATATCGTGTGGAAAAAGATGATCTAAATAATAATAATAATATAGGATAATTTTTCCAGTAAAGATATACTTCAAATTTTTTTGAATATCTGTTAATCATTTTTTCCGGAATGATCAATTTGCCCATTCCGGTATGCCATGCTAAATCACTAAAAACAGTGGAATCACTACTTTCGATAATAGCAAGAATGGGCTTACCCGAATAAACTGCACTGTCACGCAGAACTTTTTCAAGACTCAATCTTATTGAATTTGAATTTAAAGTATTCTCTGTGGGTAACGGAGAGCAAAACAGTGAGATGAAAATGAGCACTGTAAAGTTTGGGAAAAACGATTTTTTCATGCTGCATTCCTGTTTTTAAGCTTATAGACATATGCCATTATTTCTGCAATCGCCGTAAAAAACTCCATCGGTATTGGAAATCCCACTTCAACTTTATCATACATGGAACGGGCTAAAGGTTTATCCTCAACAATTGGAACATTATTCTCTTTAGCCAGTTTTTTAATTTTCTGAGCAATGAGTTCCTTTCCTTTGGCAACCACTACAGGAGCATCGTTTTCTTTTGGTTCATATCTTAAAGCAATAGCTATGTGAGTGGGGTTGGTAACCACGACAGTCGCTTTTGGAACCTGTTCCATCATGCGACGCCTAGCCATTTCTCTTTGTAAAGATCTTATTCTGGATTTTACCTGCGGATCTCCCTCCAGCTGTTTTCTTTCCTCTTTTACCTCCTGATTAGTCATTTTAAGTTGTTTTTCATGCTCAAAGCGCTGATAAGCATAATCAAGCACTGCAATAATAATCATGGCTATGGCAATTCTAAGAATAACTTTATATGCTACAGTCAGTGCGAATGTCCAAATTGTCAGAACAGATGCATCCGAAAGAGTAAGCATGGTCCAGAACTCTTTTTTTAGCGTTATATAAGCAACAGAGATAATCACTGCAAGTTTTAACAGATTTTTTATGGTTTCAACAATGGAACGAAGAGAAAACAACCGTACGAAACCTGAAATCGGATTGATTTTTTCAAATTTGGGCATCAATGGTTTTAACGTGAATAAAAATCCTATCTGAACCACGTTAGCCACAATACCCATAAGCATTATTCCACCAGTAATCGGAGCAGCAGTTTTAACCAGCAGGATCAAAGCCCTTTTCATCAATATTATCAAACGGGCATCATCCATTTCTGTTATGGAAATTATTTTTAAGAATTCCACTGTGCTGCTGCTGATTTCTTTTATAATCCATGGTCCCAGAATCTTAATCAGAAAAAGAGCTGTCAGAAGAACCAATACCGAATTGATCTCGGTGCTTTTGGCAACAGTTCCTTTTTCTCTGGCATCCTGTCTTTTTTTCTCTGACGGTGCTTCAGTCTTTTCATCATTGGAATCTTCAGCCATTTGTGCCACCTATTTCAACGATTCAAGCCATCAGGTACAAAAGCCGCCATATATCCTGAATCAACCCTTCCACAGTCTTCTGAAACAATACAGATAACATTGGAAGCACAATAATGGTAGATCCGAGTCCAATTACTATTTTCAGAGGCATACCTACAAAAAAAATGTTGATTTGCGGTACAGTTCGTGCTATTACGCCTAAAGCCAGCTCAGTAAGAAATAAAGTTACATATACAGGCGCAGAGAACTTGAGAGCCAGAACAAAAATATTGCTTATCATGGTGATAATGTGTACAAGCATCTTATCACCTGAAAAAGTAACATTCATCAAAGGGACCAGCTCAAAGCTCTTCTGAATCGCCAGAATAAGAAAATAGTGGCCGTTAAAAAGCAGAAAAAGAATAGTAAAGATAACAACCTGAAACTGTCCCAAGACAGTAATTGGTTCATCGGTGAATGGATCTGCCAGCTCTACAAATCCAAAACCCATCTCGTTATCTATCAACATACCGGCAAATTGAACCGCGGTAAAAAGCAACGACGAAACGAAACCGATTGCCAATCCTGCAATGACTTCCTTGATTACCAATAAAACAAATAATCCGGGAGAAAAAGCGATCTTATTGTCTGTTACAGTAACCATGACAGGATTGAACAGGATCACTGCAAGAAGAAGCGATAAGCCTATTTTTAATTGAAATGGTATGGACCATGAACCAAATACCGGAAGAAGAGCAATAATAGTGCTGATTCTGACAAAAATAAGGAAGAAATAAATTACCTGGTCAACATTGAAAGGAATGAGTTCCACTATCTGACAACCTTTCCAATGAGATCAAAAAGTTCAGAAGTATACTCCACCAGCTTAAGTAACATCCATGGAAAAAGAAGCAGGAAGACCGCAATCATAGCAAGTATCTTAGGAATAAAAGTGAGAGTCATCTCATGAATCTGAGTAACAGCCTGAAAGACTCCGATTATCAAACCGACAAGAAGGCCAACGATCAGTAAGGGACCTGAAATAAGAAGTGTGATCCATAATGCATTACGACCGATATCCACAACCATTGCAGCATCCATTTTCTAACACCTTTAGCGAAATGATGTTACCATTTGTCTTATTATCAGATGCCAGCCATCAACCAGGACAAACAGCACAATTTTAAAAGGCATTGAAATCATTACCGGAGGTAACATCATCATACCCATGGAAAGAAGCACACTGGCTACAATCATATCGATAACCAGAAACGGAATAAAAAGGATAAATCCTATGATAAAGCCGGTTTTAAGTTCACTTGTAATGAAAGCTGGAATTATGACCTCATAAGGAAGATCATCAACATTTCTGGGTGGAGGCATTCTGGATATTTTTACAAATAAAGCAACATCCTTCTCACTTACCTGCCTGAGCATGAAATTGCGAACCGGTTTGCCAGCTTTGCTCAATGCCTCATTAAACTCAATTTTCTGGGCAAGATAGGGCTGAATTGCATTATCATTTATATCTGTAAATACAGGCATCATGATAAAAAGAGTAAGAAAAAGAGACAAACCGACCATTATCTGATCAGGAGGCATTGTCTGAGTTCCAAGTGCCCTGCGAAGAAACGACAATACTATCACGATTCTGACAAAAGATGTTACCATTATAAGAATCGAAGGAGCAAGCGCAAGTATAGTGATAAGAAAAATTACCTGAAGAGCAACAGCTACATCACCAGGCTTATTGGAATCTGCAACGGATAGAGTAAGTTTGGGTAATACCTGTGCACTTGCAGTCAACAATGCCGGTCCGAAAAGAATCATTATTGCTGCCAGTATTCCTTTGCATACAAGCAAACCATTGGTTACAGACAATATGATCGCTTTTAGCTTGTGAATTAATCTCATTACGGTTGATACAATAGTTTGTTTATTCAGAAAATACATGTAAGAAATCATCCCGGTTTTTTCATTTTACTTATAAAGTTATTGAACGCATCCTTAAACTGAATTATTGAACTTCCGCCTTTTGATGAAGCGATCAGATCAATAGCCTTCTGTCCTTCTATTTTCTCCAGTAAAACAATATTATGAGGTGTCTGTCCCAGAAGATAGACTACATCCATAACTCTCACCATAGTAATCGTACGATTCTGACCAAAAGGCAGAATTTCCAAAACATCCATCGCACCTGTACCACCGATTCGTGAAGTTCCGCTAAGACCACTTTTTTTTACAACCCAGGCAACCGCAAAAATAGCTCCGATTACTATCAGTAAATACAATATCACCCTGAAAATCACAAAAGTGTAATTTTCATCGTTTTTAGCCGATTGTACTTTTTCGCTCAATGATGTGTCACTCTGAGAAAACACTGCCTCCCTCACCTTTTTTATATCAAAATCTCCTGTAGATTCTGAGAACTGTTGAGCCTGGAGTAATGAAAAAAAGGATAATAGAATAAAAATGATCTTTCTGAATTTCATAGTTTTTGAATTATAACTACTAATCTCCTCGATACTCAATCAATACTCCTTTGAACCGGTAAGTAATGGATTTTTAACAGATTATCTCATTATGTAGCACACAATGCAAACACCAAATTGGAAGCAAATCACAGATTGTGATTTACAAATTACAAATCTGATAACTGATATCTGATATCTATCTGAGGCTTTTAATTCTTTCTTCAGCCGAGACCAATGATACAATCCTTATTCCGAAACTTTCATCGATGACAACAACTTCGCCTTTAGCCACGACCTTATTATTGACCAGAAGATCAACCGGTTCCCCAGCCATGCGATCCAATTCCACTATAGAACCCGGAGCAAGCTCCAGCACCCGTTTAATGGACAATAGCGATCTTCCCAGTTCGATGCTCACATCCAGCTCGATATCAAGCAGCATGTCTATATTTGTGCTTGACTCTTTAATAACATGTCCGGTTAAAGAAGTCTCCTGGAAACTACTGTCAGAAGAATCGAAAGAAGTCACTCTGGAGAGGTCATCAATTTCTGACATGCTGAGTCCGACCTGATCAGAAACCGATGGTGAATTATCCGTTTTTTTACTTTTTTTGGCAATCTGTTCTGTGATTGCTTCGGGGAGAAGAAAAAATGCCGAAGACTGTGAAAAAGTTTCCAGATCAAGTGTGGCTTCAACCATATCTAATGAATCCGCAGGAAATGGTGGATTATCCAGATCAAATTCATTCACCGCTACATTATCCGCGGAAACAGTTATTCCCATATCTGTACCGATAGCAACGCAGAAAGCACCCATCACTTGATTAAACAGTTCCCCTATAGCATCCTTATGATCTTCACTATACTCTGCATTCCCGTCACCCATAGTCATCAGATCAGAGAGTATTGCTACCTCTTTTTTGGCCAGAATCAGATAAAATTCACCCTCCAGACCAGATTTGAAGCTTAAGGCAAGCGATAAAACGACTGCATTGATTTTTGAATTAACGACTGAGAGATCTGCTTTTACTGATCCTTGTGGAGTAAAAGTCGTCTTTTTATTGACAACGGTAGAAATGACATTTCCGGCCTGAGTGCAGAAAATCTCAAAAAAATTGGATAAAGCATTAGTTTTATCGGATGTTGACTGCCCTGAATTTTCTGAATTAGTCTCATTATTTTCAAAGCTGTCCGATGAAAGCAATGCATCAATTTGTTCCTGTGAAAGTATATCACTCATAGCACCCCGGAACCTCCTTCTCCAATATTTTAGTGATTTTCACTGCTTTTTTTCTTCCAATAAGTCCGGAACGACCTGCCATTTTAGTTTTCCCTTCTACCTGGACAATAAGATCACTGTCAAAAGGTTTTTCCAGACACAAAACATCGCCGTGCTGAAGTTGCATCAGATCACGAATGGAAAGGGTGGTTTTACCGATAAGAGTTGATACATTAAGATCCACATCACTGATTTCATCTTCCAGAATAGCCCTGGTTTCAGTAGTTGCAGTACTCTGAGATGACATCCAGGATTCACCTGAGAGATTATTTATTATGCTTTCAAGCAACATGTAAGGAAAGCAAAGACTCATTAACCCGGAGGCATTCTGCATTCGTACTTCCAGAGAAATTAATATCACTGTTTCTCCGGGAGGTGCTATTTGAACAAACTGAGGATTAGTTTCGTAAGCTTCGATTTTGGGGCTGAACACACCCACATGTTCCCAGACATCTTTTAGATCGTTAAGGCTTCTCTCAACGATACGGTGAATTACATTCTGTTCGATTAAAGTCAATTCTCTGTTCTGTTCAGAAGGTCTTCCCTGCCCCCCGAACAGCCGGTCAATAATGAAGAACACCAGAGATGGATTTATTTCGATTATTGCATTTCCATCCAGTGGTTCCATTTTGAAAACATAGATACAGCTGGGGTTAGATATGGACATGACAAATTCTGAATAAGTCAACTGATCAACACTGACCAGCTCTATTTCAACAAAGGTTCTCAGAAAATTGGTAAGAGTGGTCGAAAACTGTCTGGCATAGCTTTCATGTAGATTCTGCAGAGTCCGCATCTGGTCTTTTGAGACACGATCTGGACGTCTGAAATCGTATAAAGAAAGTGATCTTTCAGAATCAACCGGCTGTTCTACACTCTCTGAAGTGTCACCAGAATCTATACCGGGACTGAACTGTTCTGCTTCTCCGCTACTGGAGACCGCCGACAACAGTGCATCAACCTCTTCCTGCGAAAGTATATCACTCACAACATGCCCCGTTTACTTATTGAATCAAATAGGTTGTAAACAATACTTCACGAACCTCTCCGGTTTTTGCCGGAATAGTATTATTAATAAGCTTTAGCAAATTTTTTCTTATTCTGTCCTTGGCATCAGGTTCAGTTAAATCCATCAGTGTTAATTTTGATAAATGATCGATCAGAAGATTCTTGAACTTTGGCGTTCTCTTATCAAGCTCAGGCCCCAATTCCGGATAAGCTACATTATCATATTCAAATATTATAGCCGCTTTTAGAAATCTCTCACCATCTGTTCCGGCAATATTTACAACTGCTTCAATAGGATTTTCTGCGGTGGTTGCCCCCATGGCTGTAGCCGTTTCCATCGCTTTTTTCAGAGAATCGGCATGAACTCTTGCTTCCTTTTTCTGCTGCGTCTCAGGACTGGTGGCCTTAACCAGTATAAATGCAACAACAGCATTAATAATAATCATGGCAGCCAGAATACCGATAAATGCAATCCGGTTTCCATTTGATACCGGCTTTTCATTTCCCTTGTTTGCCTCTTCATTGCCTTCTTTTTCTTTTTTCTTCTCTTCCATGGCCTATGGTCTCCTGAACCTTAAAACTTCAAAACAATGTGTTTTTATGTCCATTTATGCGATATAATAAAAAAGCAATCAATACTCCTTTTTATTCATGTAATCCACAAAGATTTCGATTCTCCGGTTCATTTTTCTATTTACAGCTGAAGTATTTGGAACTAACGGACGATACTCTCCATATCCTATTGCACTTAACCTGGATGGATCTATTTTCCCATTATTTGCCATAAATTTCACTACATTAAGTGCTCTGGAACTGCTTAATTCCCAATTTGAGGGGAATGTATGACTTTTAATAGGCAGATCATCTGTATGACCTTCAACCCTCACCTGTGTACTTGAGACTTTATTTATAATAGCTGAAATTTCATTAAGTGCAGGAATAAGTTCCGGCTTAATTTCTGATTCACCCACATCAAAACCAATGGGATCAGAAAGCTTGATAGCGATACCACTTTCGGTTACCTTTACTTTAACAGCATCCTCCAAACCTTCCTGTTTAACAACTTCCTTTATTTTTAAAGCTGCTTCAATTGCCATGCGCTTATTCTGCTCATCTCCACCAAGACGTGGTACCATTATATCTTTGGAAATCATAATGGATGGGTATGACTCCAGAACACCACTAAGGGCATTCTGAAAAGAAGATGCTGCAACGTTAAATTTAGCCGGATCAATTGTTGACATAGCCAGAAGCATCACAAAAAAACAGAGAAGCAGGGTGCACATATCCCCCCAGGTATTCATATAAGCAGGTGCACCCCTTGGCGGATCAGGCGCTTTTTTTTCTCTTGGTGCCATTATTTACTCCTACTTTTGTTGAGCACGGTTTATAATCGAAGCTCTCAGACCTGGTGCCAGAAACGCTGTTAACTTCTGCTCAACAATCCTGGGATTGTCACCGGATTGCAAGGACATAATTCCCTCAAGCATCAGTTCTCTAATCAAGATCTCTTTTTTGGATGCAGATTTAAGTTTCTCGACAATCGGAAGACAAAAGCAGTTTGCCAGCATGGAACCATAAAAAGTTGTAACCAGTGCAACTGCCATATTTGGTCCGATAGATGACACATCACTCATATTCCCCAACATCAGCACCAATCCAACCAGTGTTCCAATCATTCCAAACGAGGGACCCATTGCTGCAAGAAAATCAAATATCTTGGCCCCTTCTTCATGTCTGGTTTCTGTAAATGAAATATCTGTTGACAAGATATCCTTAATCAGATCAGGCTCTGTTCCATCAACGGCAAGCTGAATACCTTTTTTCAAAAAATCATCCTTTATATCTGCAGCTCTGGCTTCCAGAGCCAGAATTCCCTCACGGCGAGCCTGCTCAGCAAATTCCACCAATTGACGAATAGTCTCGACGGGGGTGTTTGTTTTCTCAAAAAAAGCATTTTTTGCTACACCTAAGGCACCTAAAATCTTACTGAGAGGAAAAGCTGCAATCGTAGCTGAAACAGATCCCCCAAGTGTAATGTACACTGATGGCATATCAATAAACGCCGCAAGATTCTCCAGTTTTATTCCAAAGACTACCAGTAAAAAAGCAGATCCCAAACCAATAATTGTAGCCAGATCCATACAGATTTTCCTTTACTTAACCATCTTGAAATTGTTATTGCACATCAACACCATCGCATTCACTTCAAATCTCCTGAAGACTCCTCACCGGGTTTTGAAACCACAATGGGCCCCTGATTACATAACTGTTTATATTTTATCGTTTTCCGCACGATTTCTTCAAGGCTGTTACGAACAATCATTTTCTTGCCGCTGGTGAGGGTTATCACCGTGTCTGGTGTCATCTCAAGAGTCTCGATCAGATCCGCATTCAAAACGAACTCCTGACCATTCAACCGTTTCAATGCAATCATTCAAACCTCCACGAAAGCTTCTTTCTGCCTAAAAATTTACCTGCATTTACCATTTTGAAACACCGTTAAACAATCAGGTCTAAAAGCATATAATTGATTATCAAATATTGCAATAGAGCAGAAGATCCAACTTCCGCTCCAGCTTTCAACTGCAAAAAAGCCTTTTTTAAGGCTAAGTAATCATCGAATCAACTGAACAAGCTCCTGTAACATGGAATCACTGGTTGTAATCACCCTGGCGTTAGCCTGAAAACCACGTTGAGTAGAGATCATATTGGTAAACTCTGTAGCCAACTCAACATTTGACATCTCCAGCGCTCCTGGCTTAATCTTTGTAGTTGAACCCACACCCGGTCTTAACATCACTGCTTCCCCAGAGTTGTTGGAGGATGCCAACATACTATCACCAGTTTTAAAAAGCCCTGCAGGGTTGTTAAACTCCGCCACGAATACTCTGGCAATGGCCTTTGTAACACCATTTGAATAAATACCGGAAATCTCCCCTGTCTCGTCTATCGATATTTCCTGAAGTTTACCCATGGGATATCCGTCCTGATATCGCGCAACTGTTGTAGATGGCGATCTGAACTGAGTAATACCACCGAAAGAACCTGGAGTTCCCACTTCCAGATTGATAGAAACGATATTGGACCCATTCATAGGATCGAAGCGAAAACCGGTGGAATTATCATCAAAATTCATTGAAGCAGGTGAACCATCCTGTCCGAAGGTTATTCTTCCACGATTTCCACTCAGTATCTCTTCTCCACCTTCAGTAGAGATCTCCCAAAACCATTCATTTGGAACACCTGAGTGTGTAAATGTGGTAGTCATGGTATGTGCATCACCAGATTCATCATACACCACTATCGAAGTGCTGTGAACTCCAGTATTACGAGCAGACTGAATCTCAGTAAAAGCCATATTTGCATTAAAACGTGCTGGTGATGGAGTGTCATTGTTTGAGTTGTTCGACAAAATAGAAAGTCCGGTCAGTGAGAAAGCCTCTTCACGCTGTCCTCGAACCACAATAGTCCCATCTGGTATTCTGTCATCATCAGTGTTAGCGGCATTGATGGTAACAGTCGGATTATTGTACGCAGTACCATCGGTTTCAGGTAAGCTGTATGCTTGCTGTATCAGATTGAGTAAATCACTTATGGTCCTGACAGAAGAGGTATCTGTGAGATCAGGATTGTCAAAAATTGCGGAAGTCGGTTCTGCCGTTTCTCCACCGATCGAGCCGTTAATAGTGATGGTATCACCAGGTTCCAAACCCAGAGGCTCCCCATTGGCATCGAATACATCACTGAGAAGATCGGTTTCCACAGCCGGAACCCTCAAACCCTCAACTGTATAGTTTGAATTGTCAGGTATTGATGGAGGAAATGACAGCGCATTGGCAATATAAGAATTGGAACCCGGCCTGGAGGAGTGAATTTGAAGTCCATTGATCTGTGCAGATAAAGTGGTATCAATTACCAGTTCACCATCTGCAGTGACATTGACCGCCACAAGATCTATACTGGCATCATTTCTCAGGTAATTTTGTATCTCTCCAGCCAGATCGTTCAGAGTCATGCCTTCGGTAACCGTTATTCGTCCCTCATCCACTCCAGAAACTGATACCAGAATAGTATCTCCTACTTCTATGCCCAGATCATTTCCATTGGAGTCAAATAGAGAGGTCAGTGTTGAGGTGTCCAAAGCATTGGAAAGAAAACGGTTTGTATGGGTAATTGTGCCTAAACCATCCGAATCGGAATCCAGATTGCAGGAATAAGATACCCTGGTAGTATCCTGTGCAGGCGACTTTTCACCATAGGGAATACGCAGGTCTCCAATTCTTGACCCTGGAGGAAAAGATCCGTCCGGTGCAGCCATCATCCCCTGCAAAGTAAATCCGTTGGTCGGAGAAACCAGTCTTCCCATACCGTCAAGCTGCAGACCGCCATTTCTGCTGTAATAAGTTCCTTCACCACTGGAAAAAGCGAAATAAGCATTTCCCTCCAGAGCCAGATCGGTTATCTGGCCGGTTGTCTGAAGATTTCCCTGAGTGAGTATGGTATCCACAGATCCAATTGACATTCCCAACCCGACCTGAAGTGGATTGGTGCCCCCGCTATTTCCTGCAGGCCTGGTAGCACCCTGCAACAGCTGATACATCGACTCCTCAAAAGTCACTCTTCCAGCTTTGAATCCGATAGTATTGACATTAGCAATATTGTTTCCGGTAACATCCATTGATACCTGATGGTTTCTCAAACCACTGATTCCCGAATAAAGAGATCTAACCATAACTGCCTCCCGGATATAGCCCGGCAGCTGCGAATCTGGAACACCTCAGTCATTCAGTATTCCAGAGCATCCCCCCGCTTGTCTGCGGGGTAGTCCTGCTTTATTAATCCGCAATTACCGCGCTGTCAATGTTAGTGAAAATGTTCTGTTTTATGCTCTCTCCATCCATGGCAGTAATAACCGTCCTGTTGGGAATATTCACAATAAAAGCCAGATCTTTCATAAGAATAAGTGAATCCCTGGCCCCTTTGCCTGCAGCTCCCGAAACCGCTTTTTCCAGCTTTCCGATAATTTCATCGGTCATTTCAATATTTCTGCTCTTAAGCCTTGTCGCAGCATGTGCACTGAATTTTACTCCTTCTATCTTTGATCGTAACTGCTCTGAAAAATCTGCTATTCCATTTCTATTGTGGCCAGCAGAAACCTGCTTACTCTGAATGATACTGCTTTGAGAAACCACTGCGCTTCGGTGAGCGGTGATACGCTGCTTGAGATCTGCATTGGTGCTATCTGAAACAGTGTTCATATGGTCTCCCTACTATCTGTCTGATCCGCTATATCAATAATATCGGCCAGACTGACAGTTTTTCCATTCACCCTGAGTTTTGAATCAGCCCCCAGATTCGCCACCCCGTCAACAGTACCATCGGAAAAAGCATACACCGCACCATCCGTGTCCTGCCCTTGTATCCAGATGTGGTATTTTCCGGCAGAAGCATACGATCCATTTATTGTCTGTCCATTCCATGACAGAGTTGCTACACCCCGGCTGTCCGGATTTACGGTAGTATAATAGACTATATTTCCTTTAGAGTCCATTATATTTACCTTCACATTTTCCGTCGCAGCCGTTTGTAATTTCATGGTAACAGTTTCTTTTTCATAAGCGTGATAATTTATTTCAGTTTCCCGCATTCTTACCACTTTACCCAGAAGTGAAACTGCAGTTATCGGTGTCAGAGATGAACCGGTAGTATTTGCGCTACCGTTGTAAGAGACATCCATGATATTACCTATTGAAAGCTCCCTGCCGTCAATTTTGACAAGAGCACCTGAATCGGCAAAACGAACCCCATCCACCATGTTCTGTACAAACGCATACAATGATGAGTCCTCATCCTGCCCTTGAATGCGAATGGTGTATTTTCCACCTCTGGCAACATCCCCGCTGTCAGTTGATCCATCCCAGTAAAGATCGACAGAATTTTCACTGTCTTTTCCTTCAGCTTCCAGCGTTTTAACCACATTACCATCAGTATCAAGCAACTCAACTATTGCGGAACTGTTGGCCCCCAGATGAACTCTCATAGGAACTGTCGCTCCGGCTTTGGCTTCCCACAAAACCGAATCCTGCTTCAAACGCACATATTTTCCAATCAAAGAAATAGCGGAAGTATTGGTTATCGATTGTGCACTGTATTTCTGAGCCTCAACAGTCCCTTTGAATGACTCATTAAGATCCTTGATTGCACTTTCAATATTCGATCCGCTCTCCAGAGATCTGAATTGAGCCAGCTGTGAAACAAATTCAGTGTTTTCCATTGGGTTTAACGGATCCTGATACCGTAACTGAGTAACCAGTAGTTTCAGAAAATCATCTTTTCCCATCTCTTTTCCAGCTTCGGAAAAAAGACCGGAATTACGATCACCAGTCAAATCAGTCGTAGTTACCTCTCCATCTTCACCAATTGATGCACGGGCTGAATAGGGTTCGGTTGTTTTTGTCAAACTGGCTATATCTGCTGAAACAGAAGACATCTTTCACCTCCTTTCTTCACGCATAATATTCTATACTATTATTACCGTATCGATGACCTGTTTCAATTCCATCAATTCCCTTTTGTACTGTGATTTCCTCAGTTGAATCGACTGAACTGATTTTCAAATTCGAAGCTGATGCTTTGTGACTCCAGCTTTGTGAAGACTGATCAGACTGTCTCCCCCAGCCGCTACCCACATTTACCTCCAGAGAACCAGTCTGAAGGTTTTGCTCCGATAGAGCATCTTTAAGCGTCTGAAGATTGCTTTCCACAATCTGTTTTACCTGCTGGTTTTCCACCTGAATCCTGGCAGCTACAATATCACCATCAATACGAATCGATAGTTTAACCTCTCCCAGAGATTCAGGCCTGAGCTGAATTCTTATCTCAGTCTCTCCAGATCTTACCAAATGCGGAATCTTACTGCTCAGCTGACTCATTATATTATCTTCGGTTGTCCTGTGCATTGCCCCAGCCGGCCTGTTCTCGGTTGAAACGACTTGTGATATGATCGGCTTTATTGCAGCAACCTCAATAACCGGTACCTGCTCTGCTTCATTTTGTAAATTTGAAGTATCGGTAACCAAAGCAGGACCTGTGACATGCGCAAGCTCCAGTTCTTCCGGATTTTCAGCTGTTTGGATATTCTGAACATCGGTCTTCTCTTTTTTCTCCAGTTTCAGAAGAGTTCTGTAAGTCCGGGAATCAAATGCCCCGATCGATATTTCTTTAACCGGTTCACTCCCATTCTCCACCACTGCAATCGAGGGTGTACCAGTCTCTTTCCCTTGTGAACTATCCTCAATCAGATCACCAAAAATTCTGGATATCTGTTCAAGAGGCATACTCAAATCCGCTGGATCACTGGCCTGAGCAATACCTGTAACCACATTAGTACCAAGTTGCCTGGCAGCTTCAAGCTGTACTTTCTCAGAGATACCAAGGATATTAAGTCCCAATTCGATTTTGAAAAGTTCAGTTCTTAAGATATCAGCAGTTTGCGATGCACTCTGTACATCCAGAACGGTTCTTCCGGTGTCAAGTGGCAATCCCTGTTTGACAGTCGTATCCAGTACTTCTGTAATGTTTTTAAGTACAGAAACAATCTCTGCAAGCTGTCCGATATTTTCCTTGGAAACATTATCCAAAGAAATTTTATCCAGTTCTGCAGTAATATTAATCTGTAAAGTATCGGCAATCTTTTTAACAGCATTAATAATTACAGCAGTCGCCTGTTGGCAATATTCAGTATCGTTATTGCCCTCCTGCGGTACCACCGGCAGACCTTCAATTAACTGCATCTGACAAAGCAGCAGAAGTTGATCGTTGGGCTGAGTCAGCGATTGTTCATCTTCGATTTCCAATGGATCAGAATCAGATAACAACAAATCAGTTAACTGTTGCATTTCTTTCTCAGAAACACCGGATTTTTTGAATGGAGGAACAGAATTGTCAGTCTTTTGTTTTGCCTGCTGGTTGGACTGAGCAACTTTGTTATAGACTTCATCAAATCTGACCTTTTTTTGCCCGCAATTTTGCATTGCAAACCCCGGTGAAGATGAATCTGCTGATTCCTTAGACCGGTCCATCCGCTTCTGCACCTCATTTGCTGCTGGCAAATTGGTCATAATGACTTCTGTTCTCATTCAAATCACCCCCTTTCCTTTTTAAAGTTAAAAAAACAGATCCTTTCATGACCTGGACATCAGTTTACTTATTCTGGTTGCTTTTTCTCTGGAGATTGCCGAGAGAATCTTTCCCTTCTGGCGCTCATCCCCAATGTTGGATAAAATTTTAACAGCCAGCTCATCCTTAAGCGTCTCGATTATCTGTGCAGCTTCTGCAGGACGCATTGCTCCGTAAATTTTGGAGAGTTCCTTTATTTTTCTTCGATCCAAAGAGTCACTTTGAGAAACCAGCTTCTCGATTTTATCTCGTTGCAGCTCAAAAGCCTTACGATTTTGCTCAAGTTCCTGCTGAAGCAGATCGATTTTGTTCTGTTTATCTGACAAACGCTCTCTTTCTTTCTGCAGTTCATTTTTTTCCTGCTGCAATGCCAGAAACGTCTTGGAATTAACCAATGCAAGTGAATCTTTGCGATGATTCAGCTTAATTAACTGAACCTTTTCTACAGGTTCCTTTTTTTTATTACCAAACTCTATTCGTGCTGCTCCGGTTAAAAACATCATTGCCAGATACATTATGGGGAACGTCAGCACGGTAACAACTGCTATTGAGATGAAATCCTTGATTTTCAGATTCATTTTTTTTAAACCCCATTTAAGGAACTGGTGCCAGCAGAATATGCAACTGTTGTGCCACAACTGGCAGTAAAACAGAATCATAAGTAACTCTTATTATATCAATCTATTGCAGAAAAGCTAATGATTATTGCTGAAGGTTGCGGATATGACTATGAAGGGGAATTTGGAATAAGTTTCCCGAAGAGGTGGTAAAAAATGCCTATAAGAGCAATTCCAGATCGATACTAGCTCTACTGCCCACGGCTTCTGATTGTATAATGCATTGTCTGGCTGACAATTTTCCCATTACGTATAATAAAAGTGTCTGCTCCATCATCTATAAAAGCATCATCAGACTCTGCCTGCCATTCCAGAAATGCAATATCGTTATGAACAGTTTTGTTGCTATAAAGAATATCTGCTTCAGGAATTTGAGACTCCAGAACAGAAAAAGCTTTTCTTATCCCCTCACTTCCATAATAAGCACCATAACTGCTTAACAGAAAGCAATCAGCAGCATAATTAATTTCGATATCTGTATCGATATCCCAATCCAGAGTGTAAAGTAGATGACTGTCAAACACCTCTTTAGTACTGCGCATCAATTCCTCCCGCTTTTTATTAAACTATGGTGCAAACAACACGCCACCATAAAAGATGCACATGGAATTAGTTTTGCAGCAAAAAGTTTGTATAATGATACACCCAAATCAGATCGGAGGATTTCGATGCTCAGCTCAGCCAATGACCTTTTAGGCTATTCAATTAAGGGTATCGATGATTATATTGGTCCGGTAATGGATTTGTACATTGATGACTGGCAGTGGATAATCCGGTATCTGGTGGTGGAAATAAGCGAAAATCAACAATCAGTCAAATATCTTATCTCCCCAGATTCCGTGGGCAAAATTAACCACATTTCAAAAGAAATCTCTGTAGCATTAACTTTATCCAAAATTAAAAACAGCCCGGAATTCTTAACTAACCTCCCCATATCCCGTCAATACGAACTTGCTCTGCGACGCTATTATGAATGGCCAGAATACTGGCAGCAAACCAGCTTTAGCGATCCTCCCCCTGCGGGTATAGTTCAAAAAGATGAAATCACTCTGGATGAATCTGGAAAACCGGTCGAACAACAACCCCTCACTCCCGATTCAGAAGAGATCCTCTCAGATACTACTGAGAAAGTAATACCAGATGAACCCGATGATCAGCAAATTATTGAAGCCGAATTCGGACTTCCAGAAGAACAAGCACAATTCAGCATTGAATTACGAAGTTTTATGGATCTAAAAGGCTACAGAATTCAAACCACAGATAGTGATAATTCTGCCCTGGAAAATCTGATTATTGATGAAACAGACTGGAGTACCAAATATTTTGTTGTAAACCTGCATGATTCCAGCGAAAACCAGCTCATTCTGCTGACCCTTCATTTTGTACAACAAATAGACTGGGGTACAAATCGCATCTTTATCACCTTGACCCAACAACAACTCCAGGATGCCCCCCGCTTTTATGCTCTAAAGCCCATTACCATAGATTTTGAAAAAAAAGTATACGCCTATTTTGACTCTCTCTAACCCAAATCGAAAGGAAATTACTCATAATAATTATTTCCCATCATGCTAACCAAATTTCAAAAAAACGGACATGTTGCTGCTCATCTTCCAGATTTTCATCCAGAATTTCCGCTGCCTTGGAATCCACATCCAATTCCAATGAGTTCTCATAGAGAATATTGATCTCTTTTTCCTTAACCAGCAACTCTTCAGCTACCTGGTTTTGACCGGATATTTCAGAAAAAGTAGCTTGATCGTTTGGATTTATCGTTCCTAATTTCCCAGGGTTCTCAATATCCACATTATTGATCATGTCCAGAAGAATCTCCAGATGCCTTTTATGATCCTGCTGAAAAATCAGATATTTTTCTGTAATCTCCGGATTGTTTGTTTTTTTAAAAGCAAAATCATACAAAGAAATAATTTCGGATTCCTTTCTTACCAGATCAATTAATAAGTTTAGAATCATCCTATTCTCCATACCCAAGTTATCCTCAATAACAGATACATTATAGTTAACCGGATATATAATCCCAAAGGCCTCAATGCGCGATTCACTAAAGAATCATCAGAAGCTTAGTTCTACTGTATTTTTAATCAGATATCAAAAACAGTGCCACTGGAGGAATAAAAAACGGTATCGGTTTTAACTAAGAATAGATTAAGAAATTGTCTTTAGCGAGTTGCGCCAGCGTTGGTTAGAACCTGCTGAATTTGCACATGCTTATAGTAAATGGCATAATCAAGAGCCGTTTTGCCACTGCTGTTAACCACATTGATATCAGCACCGGCTCCAATCAGAAGATTTACAATTTTAACATATCCATTTGCACATGCATACATCAGGGCTGTGCCCAGAATCTGATTTTGAATATTGGGATCAGCGCCCTGCATAATGAGTTCGTTGGCAATTTCGAAATATCCTTTGGAAGCAGCAACGATTAGAGGTGTACTTCCATAGTCATTCTTTGCATCAACATCAATAACTTTGGTAAACAGTATGGTTCGGACTTTTTCCAAATCTCCGTTTCTCACTGCAGCCATAAATGGGGTATAGCCGTCAGGTTCCTTTTCCAGCAACACCTTTTCAACCGCACTGAAACCACCTCTCATTGCCACCATAAGCGGAGTGCGTCCCCTGGAATCTTTAGCATTTACATCCGCACCAGCATCCACCAGTATTTTTGTCAATTCCACATTATTCTGCATTACTGCAGCCATAAGAGCTGTTCTTCCGGCTCTATCCCTGGCCTGTAAATCTACGCCGTATAGAATCAACAACTTTACTAAAGCATTCATTCTCAAGTCTGTAGCCATGATGAGTGCCGTTTTTTGAGTCTGCGAATCAATTGCATTTACATCAGAACCGGCCCTCAGTAAAACTTCGATCAGCGAAGCAGCTTTTCTTTTTATAGCACAGTTAAGCATTGTATTCCCGAATTTATCTTTTACAAAAGGATCTGCTCCGAAATTTAATAACAGCCAGACCATCGCAGAATCCGCTTTCTCTACAGCCCTGACAAGTACGGTCTCTCCATTACTGTCAGCTATGTTGACCGAAGCCCCCCTCTCAAGAAGCAATTCTGCCAGAGAGTAGTTCCCATGAATAACTGCATGAAATAAAGCGGTCCTTTGTTCACTGTCCTGCAGATCAGGATCTGCTCCGCATTTTAAAAGCAATAAAGAGATATCCTTGCAACCCACAATTGTGGCTGCCATAAGAAGGCTGATACCTGACGAATCGGTGAGATTTGGATCCAAAGCACATTGCAACGCATCCATCGCATCAGATTGGTTACAGGACCAAATAGCTTTGGACAGTTTCTGTAAAACTACTGTCTCATCCTGTGCACATTGGGAATAAGAACTATAAGCAGTCGAAATAGAAATAAAAAATACCAGAGTCATTCTGATTAGAAAAATTGAATACCGGCTAAAACTGCTTGCCATAATTTTCTTTTTCTATATTACAGGTAATTCCGTGGATCCTTCAAACATGCTCTTTGCCAGAGATTCAATTTCTTCTGCCCTGATAAACACATTTCCATGCTCGGTATGAAGCAATTGTTTTTTCTCAAACCAATCCAGTTTTGAAGATATTTCCTGAGGAGAAATGTTAAGCAGATCCATCAGCTCATTTTCCAGAAATTTGCGGTTTATCTGTATCCCATCGGAACTCTTTGTGGACCATTCGGTTGATGCAATAAGAGAAATCAGACCGGCAATATGATTGGTACAATCGCCCTCGATAGACCTGGTGATCCTTTCGTCAACTTCCCTGAGTCTGTGCACCAGAATGAGAGCAATCTTTCTAAGATACTCTGGAATTTTTTCAAGTATGGATGCAAATTCAGATGCTGTAATAACCGAAAACTCAGTATCTTCTACCGCAACAGCAGAAGCGCTCCTGCACCCTCCATCGATGGAGGCTATTTCACCAATTACCATTCCTGAACTGGCAATATCCAGTTCTATTTGCTGAGAGCCTTCATTTTTAATAATCCGAACGCACCCTCTATTAACAATGTAAAGATCATGTGAATTATCATTTTGCCTGAACAAAAATTCATCTTTAGCCAAAAAACGGGTATTTAGTTTTGAAGAGTCATTTCTTTTCAAATCTATCCTGCCCCCCTTCTTCAGTTGCTCCCAGCTTTGCTGGATATGATCCAGGCATCATTATAACCAAGACTTTTAATCTTTTTCAGATGCTGTTCAGCTTCAGCCCTCTGAGCAAAATTACCGGCCAACAGTTTGTAATAGGGAGATTCAAAACTTATAGACAGCGGAATGTCTATCTTTGATTCCATATTGCGTTTCTGCTCCCTTATAGTCTCTATCTGGCTTGATGCAAATAATTGGATTTTATATCTGATTGAAGCCTCTGTCTGCTCAACAACAACCTCAGAAACCGGTACAGATTCCTTCTGAAATGCAGAATTATCAAGACTTATTTCATTGCCACGGTTTAAAGTGTCTAAAAAGGTAGTTTGAACTGGTCTGCTCGGTTCATATCTGGTTTGCTGAACTGCACTTGTATCTTCTACATTCCCCGTTTCATGAGTTTTTTTTCTGGATATACCTAACGGAGTACATCCAATCCAAATTGTAGTCATTAACAAGTTAAAAACAAGTCTTTTTTTCATAGTATCTTCAACCCTGCAGGTAACTGAAGTGATTCAAATGAGTGGATTTGACTCTTTTGTGATTTTAGTTTATACTTCTTTTTAATATAATAATTCCCACTATCATTGGAGTCAAGCATTCTCGACCATCGCAAACGCTTTGAATTGATACGAAACAGAAGCTCCTTCAGCTTTCAGAAAAGTCGTTTCGGAATCGGCTACCTGATTAAAATCATCCTTCTCACAATTTTTATTGTAGCTCTAAGCTGGTATTCTCATCAAGAAGAAAATAATCCTTTTTGTGCAAAAGAAAGAATAAGGGTTCTTCTAAAAAATGAAAAAATGGTAATCGCTATTTATCCCCGTTTTCCCAAAAAAAATCCGCTCACAATTATTTTGCCTGGAAATCAGCTTCCATGTTTGGACATAATAGAAAACGCAAACTCCTGGGCTTTGATCAGTGGATCTGAACTGCAAAAGCCATGTAATTCACAATCAGCTCCACTGATCTGGACTACTCTCGATACAGCTTCCAATTCGATTCCACCCCATGATTGGCCATCGCAATTTCCTATACAGTACTTAAAAGATTCTCTTAAAATCTCAGTTAGTAGAATACCAGTTTTTTCAGATGGAACAACAGCTCTTCGTTTTCAGACCCCCAAATTCAGCTGCCTGATTATCGAGGGAGATTCCCTGAGCGGCTCAGATATTCCTTGTACGCTCAAGGAAAGTGTAGATTTATTGATTATACAAAATCAGAACCCGGAAAAAATTAAACTGTATCGTTCAAAAATCCGTCCACGTTATCTGATCACATCATCTCAACCAGATGATATACTTAAAGACCTCAGCAACATCCTTTATTTTAAAGATTCTCCATCCGGATTTGAATTTGAATTTATAAAGAGCAAGAAACTGGTGCTTAAAACTCTAATCAAAGATTGAACAAACTAAAGCTGAAACTGTATAATCTAAAAACGTAAAAATAAACAGAGTAGATCAGAAAACTGAATGTTGGACAGGGATAAAAATGCCCAAAAAACTTGGCGAATTACTGATTGAAAACCAGATAATTAATAAAGAACAGCTTCTGGATGGTCTTAAGTATCAGGCAAACAACGGATGTCTGCTGGGCGAAGCATTAGTATCTATCGGAGCAGTTGAGGATGAAGATGTTATAAATACATTTCTGGCCCAACAGCTTAAAGTTGGAAAACTTAGTATTAAGGAACTGGAATTTGATCCATCAGTGGTCGATTTGATTCCTTTCGATATCGCTCAGAAATACAACATAATCGCTATAAACAAGGTTAACCGGATCCTAACAGTTGCCATAAGTGACACAAAAAATGTGTTCATGCTTGATGCGGTTAAATTTTTAACCGGATGCACTGTAAAACCGGTTCTGGTTCCTGCAAAGGAGATTACTGAGGCAATAAATCTTAACTATGAAAATAATCAACAAGTCGACTCCATATTAAATGATTTGAAAAGCGAGAATCTCGAAGTTCTTCTGGAAGAACAGGAAGAAGAATTAGAGGATATCTCCAATGAGATCTCTGATGCGCCAGTTGTTAAACTGGTCAACCACTTGCTTTATGAAGCAGTTCGTAAAAGTGCCAGCGACATTCATATTGAAACTTATCAAAGAATTCTTCGGGTCCGCTATAGAATTGACGGCAAACTGGTGGAGATGACACCTCTGCCATACCGACTGCGTTCCTCAGTTATCTCCCGTATCAAAATAATGTCAAATCTGGACATCTCAGAGAAACGGCTCCCCCAGGATGGCCGTCTGAAGATCAAACTGGGACTTAAAACCATCGACATCAGAGTTAAGATTTATTGCCTCAGTAATCTCCTTTGCGGGAACCAGAACCGGTTTTACGGTGCATCCGGTTAAAAACTTAACCGCATCAAGCATAAACACATTTTTTGTGTCACT
>DATAMG010000032.1:0-55550 GCA_036260705.1 Chitinispirillaceae bacterium
TAGGGTGGTTTGGATTTAATGTAATGAGTGCGCAGGCATTTGAAGCAATAAGCGGTCTTGTTGCAGTCAACTCATTATTTGCCATGGTAGGAGGAGTGCTTTTTGCCACCAATTAAAAATGCACCAAATGGATGTACTATATCCGAACCAGCGCAAATAGCAATCAATCCAGCCAAAGCACCATTGTGCACGAATCCAGGGTCGTTTTTGGAAAAAATGGTGGCAAAAAGCACTCCTCCTACCATGGCAAATAATGAGTTGACTGCAACAAGACCGCTTATTGCTTCAAATGCCTGCGCACTCATTACATTAAATCCAAACCACCCTACTGCCAGAATCCAGCTGCCAAGTGATAAAAAGGGAATATTGGAAATTGGAATTCCAATACTTTTTCCATTAATCCAGCGGCCTATTCTCTGGCCTAAAAGAACAACTGCCGGAAGTGCAAGCCATCCTCCCATTGAGTGAACGACTACCGATCCGGCATAATCATGAAATTTTGCACCGAATGTTGTGATTAACCAGTCTTGGAAGAAGGAGAATCTACCCCAGATTACTGCTTCAAAAAGTGGATATGTCAATCCGGCAAAAATTGCACCTGCAAATACCTGTGGCCAGAAACGGGATCGCTCCGCTATACCGCCACTGATAATGGCTGGGATGCATGCTGCAAAGGTGGTGAGAAAGAAACAGTGCAAAAGATCAAATCCACGTGCTCCGGGAGTAACGGTTCCATTTATAAGGTTAATTAAAGAATCGGCTCCAGTCCAGAAATTTATCCCGTAAGCTATGGGAAAACCGATTAGAAAATATAGTACTGTTGAAACCGACCAATCGGTTAGTATCTTTACGAATGCATTTACCTGGTTCTTGGTTCGAACTGTGCCGGCTTCCAGAAAGGCAAAGCCTGCGTGCATCGAAAAAATCATCACTGCTCCAAGCATAAGAAATAGTGCATCAGCACTGTATCTTATACTCTGCAATGCTTCATTCATGGTAACCTCCATAATAAGTGACAATTTTGTTTAATTGGATTTTTTGGCTACAAATTTGTATTGCCAACTTGAAGCGAGCAATTGGTGTACCAATTGCAAGTTGTGGTTTTCTGAGTGTTTTACCTTAGTTTTAAGTAAAAATCTCGAATGCGGCAGTACAAAAACGTATCACAAAATTTAAAAGATACGTTTTTGTGTCTCGACAAACTGTTGATATCAATAAAAAAAGAACAAGATTGAATTAATATTAAGCAAAAATAATTGTTGAGTATTAACCTGTACCCAAACCTGTAGGGCAAATTATTTTATTGCTTTTAAAATATGCGGTTTTCGCTGTACTGTGGGCAATAAACAAAACTGGTAATTAAAGGAGATATATGGCTCGTTTAAGAGGCGTGAATTTCGGTGGCTGGCTTAGTCAGATAGATGCTATAAAGGAGAAAGATCCGCAAAGTTTTCCTGGCATCGATGCTCATATGGAGACATTTATCACCAAAGAAGACTTCTTACAGGTAAAAAAATGGGGATTTAACCATGTGAGAATACCTGTCGATTATTTTCTTTTTTTTTGATGAGGATGCCAAACCTTTTGAGATGCGATTAAGACAACTGGACCAGGCAGTCAGATGGGCTTACGAAGCTCAACTTTCCATGATAATTGATTTGCATGAATGCCCGGGACATGATTTTGCTGAATCAATCAATACTCCGGTGCAGCTTCTTTTTGCAGACCTCTCTTACCAAAAAAAAACTGAAAAAATCTGGGCCTGCCTTTCTGAGCGTTTCAGTGATTATAATCACCTTTATTATGAGGTGCTTAATGAACCGGTGGCTCCTACAGCCAGAATCTGGAATGATATCAAAGACAAGTTGTGCAAAAACATCCGCAAATATGCTGCCAGAACCCCCATCATAGTTGGTTCCAACATGTGGAACTGGCCTTCAACCTATTCTGATATCACCCCGGTCGATTTGGATAATATGATTTACTGTTTTCATTTTTATGAACCGCTTCTTTTTACCCACCAGTTTGCGCCATGGATGAATGAACCGGAGATAAAGCAGAATCGGACATATCCCGATGATTATGGTAAGGGCTTCATACGCAAATATGGCCTGGTGCTCTCTGCAGGTGTATGGGATCGGGATCGCTTTGTTAAAGAAATTGCACCAGTAGCAGCTTTCGGTAAAAAATATGATGTACCAGTAATCTGTAATGAGTTTGGAGTCTATGCTCCGGTTCCTATGCAGTATCAGCTGAGGTGGCTTGAAGATCTGCTATCAGTATGTAAAGATATGGACATCGGTTTCAGTTACTGGAATTATAAGAATCTGGATTTTGGCATTATTTCCAGAGGTGAAAGACTGCATGATAAACTTGTTCAGTATGACAATCCGGAAAGAATTTACTATCAGTTATTGTCTGTGCTGCAGAATTATTGATAAGAAATTAATCTGGCTGTCTTTTTTTATAGTTGCTATCATTATTTATTGATAGTGATCAGCTTCTGATCTGTACGCTGATTCATATAGCAGAGCTTAACCCAGCTGGCACTTCTGATTTTCGTGTCAAAACGGAATTCATCTATTGTGCCGTAAAAATAGCCTGCAGCACCATCTGATACATTGGATGCGTCATACAGACTGCGTCCAATCTCATCGGCACTGTCACCGGTTACCGGACGACAATTAGAAATCGAATTTTCCAGAACACCATTTACGTAAAGTGAATCTGTTGCGTTGCCCCAACTCCAGGAAATAAAATACCAGATCCCGGCTAAAAATGTTGATGTATTGCTGGAGAGATATTCTCCTCCTTCCGGGTCTTCTAGTTTGGTGATTATATTTCCTGCTGATCCGGTACCGGAAAAGAAGTCCGAGCCTTGTATGCTGAGAGTGAAATCATGATCATCTTCCATTTTCTTTCCCCAGATTCCTCTTGTTTTAGGATTTGAACGATCCAAAGTCAGCCCGGGACGAAACCAGCAGGAGATGGAACCGCTTGGACGTTCCGGTAAATCTTTTACCAGAAAGAAACTTGATGTCCCATCAAATGAACGTGCCCGGCCTATTATTCCATCTTTATTGTCAATGGAACCGCTGTCAATACTACTATACCTGTTTGCTGATGCATCTGACACATTTCCATTTAAATGGTAACAACCCAAAAAACCATCTGCAGAATCGAATACAGCTTTGTTGTTTCTCAATAAGGTATTGTTCGGATTACCCCAGAGCATATCAATTGCCTGTATATCATAATCACCGTAAACTGTATCCATAAACACCCAGATGCAGGCGGTTTTAGCAGCTCGATCCCACTGTTCAATCTCAAAACTCAATCTGGCATTATGCCTGTTTGTAAAAATCAAGTCACTTTCATCGATGGTGGAGTCACTAAAATCGAAATCGTTGCTGAATAATCTGAGCAGTATGGGAAAATCGTAAACATTTTCCTTAACGTCTGCACCGGAAGTCGTGGTATTGAGGTTAATGCTACAGTGTCGACTCCAACCTGCAAAGGGTAGCAATACTGTTTGATCAGAAACTAAATTGATACTATCTATCTCGATGGGAATCCAATCCTGGTTGTCAGAAACTATGCGCATATCAAATTGTCCATCTGGCAGATCATGTAGTTCGAATGCTCCATTAATGTCAATTGCAACACGACGATCAAGTCCATAGATAAGCAGGAATCGCTGCATAGATGAATCGGTAATCTGACCGGCATTTCCCTTGAGAATTGAATATGGCTTTAATGTATCATTGATGGGAGTCACCGAGGATTCTGGATCAGTGATTTCAAAGTGGAAAGAAACCACAGATGATTCATTATCATTTACTTCAACTATGTAATTGCCGCAATTGATCGAGTCCATGGCGAAATAGCCGGAGTCATCTGTAACAGTATGTATTATACCGTAATTTCCGATCCCGGAAATATCCGAAACGGGATTTGCCAGATAATTGTCAGGGCAGCATACTACCGATACTCCTGCAGCCCGTTTACCATCGCTGGTATAAATAATAGCTGCTACTTTGGCATTACCGGTATCCGCTGTGCCTCCTGCTGTATCAGGAGTGCATCTGATGAACATTGATATACAGGTAAAGAAAAGAAAAATATTTTTTATCATTCTATACCCGTGTTCTTTATGTCAAAGAATTGAATGTCTTCACTAACCGGAAAGAGGGAGATGTTCATCTGATAGATCCTGCTGCTTTTCCTGTCATTATTAACAATGAATTTGACTCTATCCTTGAATGCTTCGATTTCAGCAGTAAGCAGCTCGTAGGCTTGCGGAGAAATTCCCATAGTGATTCCGGAAATATGCCTGCTTGTTTTATCTATGGTATCCAGAGCAATTCTTGAATGATCAATCATATTGCGGGTAAATGTTCTGATTGCAATTGAGGTAACTGAATCATCTGCAACAATGGCTGAGGATGTCTGCTTGTATCCTCCATTTTCAAGTTTTTCCACCAGCTTTAGTCGTAATAGAAGAGTAACTGCAGCTTTAGCCTGAAATGCTTCAATTCTTGGTTTCAATATAGAGGCCATCAAATCATAGTTATCATCAAAATTGTATAAACAGATAAGTTCTCTGATCACTGGCGTATACCAGTTAACATAAAAATCATATTGATCAGCACCAAGTACCGATTCTTTTACTGCGCTTATCATTGATCTGAGTACTGAATAATATTCCTGCTTTTCAACAGAGGTCGTTGCCTGATTAAAGAGCACAAGATTATAAAAGAATTTTTTCTCTTTAGGTGAAAACCCCAATGCCTTGGCAAAGCGCTCCGTCATCTGAGGGGTAAGATTTCTTTGCCCATCGATAACATGTTTAAGAAAAGAAGGCGAATTAATACCTATTTTCTGAGAAAAGTAGCGGTAAGAGAAATAACGCGCCGTTTTCTTTTTGCTCTGATAATACTCTGCAAGAAATCTTCTGTAATCAATAAATTCAAATATGGATAGCATGGCTTAAATATAGACAAAACAGTTGAATCAAGCATTGAATAATACTTATAGAATAAGTTTTTTGTACACGGTTTGTGTACAAAAAAATATTATTTTGCCGATATTATACACTCAAGCATCATAATATAAAAATTTTAGTGCATTGTCGCAGGAAAAACTTTAGCATATTTTAAGATTGAAATTTGCTGGATTTTAAAAAAACATCATGACCTGGACCCCGAAGTTTCTAAGATGTCTTTTCAATTATCCTCTTTTTTTTCTATCTCTATGATGGTGTAATCTTCCGACTCCTGGCAATCGTATAACTCATCACTCAACTGCTCATCCGGGACTTCCCAGGTGTGGGTATCATCGGTTTTTCCCTGATATTCCAGAAAATCTATTACTGGTTGAATTTTATGCCCTTTATAAGTTATGTGCTGGCCATAAGTAGTTTCATTTTCATTGATTTCTTCAATACTGATATCATCACTGAAATCGAAAACCGCTGTAACAGTAAGCACCAGTTTCATTAATCCTCCTGGTTGAAAAATTAAAGTTTTTCACAATTGGACTGGCCTGGTCAACTTTCCTGGGGTGCTGCCAACTGTTCTTTTTTCTCCTGTTTTTTTGCCTGACAATCTGGACAGAGTGCGCCCCTGTAGTTGGGAAAATGAGGAGGAGTTTGGAAAGGCTGATACCAATAACCATTTAGTTTAATTCTGCCGCATACCACACATTCTGGCAGATATACTTCACTACTCATAATTGCCCCCTTGCTTAAATTGTAACCTCTTGAGAAGATAGGAGAATCAAAGCATGTGCCAGAAATGTATGTGGTGTGTTAAGCGCTTCCAACCCATAGTAGTAAATAAAATGTGTATCTGGAGTGGTCTGTTTGTGGTGAGGTTGAAAGATAAAACACAGCGATTTAAGCTTTTTTGAGCAGCTGGTACTCTATTGCATTCTTTGCTGAATTTACCAAACGATAGATATTTTGCACTGCTACATAGTCGTATGCTCCATTTTGAATCGATATGCGGAAATCCTCTTCTCTTTCCAGCTCTCCAATCAATATCAATGGAGCTTCCATTGGATGATTCTGACGCAAACCCAAAAGCACCTCTCCCAAGCCTGCGATCCGACTGTCCATTAATATCAATTCAGGATAACACTCTTTAAGAAAAAGCAAAAAGGACTGTAAATTACGGGCAATTTTGACCTTTATATCATAGCGGGTATCTCTAAGTTCTGTTAAAAACTCTTCAATCAGAAATTGATCACTCTCATAAATTATCACATTTACCTTTATCATAAAATGGAGCACCTTCATTTAAATAATAAAAATAATGCTTCTGTTGTTCTGTTTCCCGCAAAGCGAATGCCATTTTTATACCGATTCGAGTTCTGTACAGTTGTTATATTGATTTTACCGTTTCAATTCAATGATGCCGTTAATTATGTTTATTGCTGATAAAACTAATGGGGGTTAAAAATGGTGCATACTTTGTTAAACATTGCCGTCATGGCCGGGCTTATATATCTAATCGATCAGATACTGCCCGCAGTACATATTAAAAAGCCATCAACTGCTATTTGGGTTGCTGTTATTTACAGTTTGCTGAATTTTTTTCTGGGATGGTTGTTTGTCTTTTTAACCTTTCCAATCGTTTTTCTAACAATGGGGCTTTTTAAGTTTGTAATCAATGCCTTTTTCTTATGGATTACCGATAAGCTTATTGAAGATTTCAGGATTGATGGTTTTGGATGGACTTTGGTTACTGCCTTACTTATCTCTGTAGGAAGTTCTGCAGTTCATGCTATATTGCGTTTTTAATTCAAGCTTTTTTCAGCCTCGTTTTGTGTAGTACCGCTTTTGCTTATTACAAGCAACCTGAGCTGAAATAAAACAAAATATAATAATCCCAGTAATGCTATCTGAAACGCTTCTGGAAATACCTCTTTGGTATTACATCCCATAGAAGTGCAAACAGCATATGCTTTGAAAAAATGAGTCGTTGGCAAAAAAGAGGAAATTACCTGCAGATACCTGGGAAGACCTTCAAATGGCCAGGAATACCCGGAAAGAAAAAAAATCGGGTAAGATGAAACCATAAAAACTATTAATGTCATAAGTCTGGTTTTAAAAAAAGATGCCAGAAATAATGACATGGGAATGACACTGCAGAACAGTAAAAAGCACAACAGTATCAGTCCGGAATAGGGGCCATTCAGTGGCACATGATAAAGCCTGGTGTGAAGTGTAAAGAAAAGCAGCGCGTATGAACTATAAAGAATTACATAGAAAATTCCTTTAGCTGCTACGGTATTGAATGCTGATGATTTTGTCAAGGACAACAATTCCGGCAACTTTCTATCCTCTCTTTCAGCTGCCATGCTCAAAGCCAAACCAATAAGCAGAGTCTGATGGAGAATAATAATAAAAAGTGCAGAAATCATTGAATCACCATAACTTTCGGTGGTATTAAAACAATTATTGATAGTCAGATGAATAGGCTCCGATAAGATTCTGGCTTGTTTTCTATTGAAACCGGATTTTTGAAAAGCATCCTGAATTACTCCCCGCGATGTATTACTGATAATATCTCCAAGTGCTCTGTTTATATCACTGGCAATCATGAAACGGGTATTATTGATTGATGCATGAATATTTGTTTGTCTGTTTTTTTTCAGCTTGGATTGGTAACCTTCAGGAATAATCACAATAGCCATGGTGTTGAAAGTCTGCAACTGGCGGTAAGCTATTTCTGTATTCTGTTCTACAGAAACAACCCGGAGCAGTTCATGTGCTTCAATATCTGCTGTAAGCTTTCTGGAAAATTCGCTTTTATCTAAGTCTACCACAGTAACCGGAACATCTCTCTGAAACTTTTTCATATAAATTGAATTATATAAAAACGGGTAAACTGCCGGTCCTGCAAAAAGAATCATCACCAGACAGGGGTTTGTGGCAATAATGTGAAGTTCTCTTAAGACAATGTCAACAAATCCAGATGACTTTGTTAATTTGAAAGATGAAGAAGAGTTCTTTGCTGCTTTCCGGAAAAAATGATTCTTATTGAAACATAGAATTATCAGAAATGATACTGCTGCTATTATAAGTAAACCTGTTACCTCTCCGATGGCATAATAAGAAGTGGTGTTCATCTGTGCAATTTTAAACCAGGCAGTAAAAAAATAGGTAAATGGAAGAATCTTTGAAAATAGGGCCATGAAATCAGGAACAGCCCATAATGGATATGAATAACCACTTAGCATGAAGGCCGGGATGCTTAGAAAAATGGCAATTTCGATAGAGAGAAGAGTGTTACGTAACAGTGTGCCTATGAGCATTCCAAACAAAATAGAGGCTGCATTGTAGATTGCGGCAACCATGATTGCCGTAAAAAATTGAAAAATATAAATCTGATGACATCTAAACAGGATACTTGTAATAAACAAGACAACTACTGCTGACCAGAAAGTCATCATTAATAATTTGGACAGTATCACCATCCAGAATCTTTTTCCACTTATGGCATAAGCGGCTTTAAAAGAGTGCCTGTCAAATTCACGGGTAATAAGCAGAACTCCAGCAATCATGAAGATTAGCTGCAATTGAGCGAAAATAATCCCTGGGCAAAGAAAATTCCGGTAATTAAATCCCGCATTGTAAAGAACCGTAGCATCAACATTTATTGGTTTGATTATGGCCATTGCCTGTTGCTCGGTCAGACCCTTTGAGCGCAGTTTTTTAAGAAGTATCCCGCCATTAAAGGTTCTGAAAATCGACAAACCCTCCTTCAGCAGAAAACCACTGCTTATTACACTTTGAGAATTTTTAAATAATACCGGATTTACCTGTTTGTTGCTTTTAACATCACTTTCCATATGTGAAGGGAAATAGAATGCACCTAGAATTTTTCCTGATTTCAATGCTGCTTTAATTTCAGCGATACTGCTTGCAAACAAAACCACATCCATGGAGCTTGATGATTGTATTGCCAGTTTCATTTGCCCGGAAAGTTCAGATCTGTCTTCATCAAAAACAGCCACAGGCAGTTTGTGCAATGCCCCGCTACCATAGATTTGAAGTAAAGTAACCGAGAGAATAATCGGCAGAAAGAATACCAGAAAAAGCATTTCCCGATCACGGGAAAACCTTTTAACTTCTCTTTTAAAACAGTTAACTGTGCTGACTGATAATGAAAGTTTGTCGATGGTTTCTTTTTGCATTTTAATCATTTATAAATTCATTTCACAAAGAAAAGTTAACAGTCATTCCTGCCCGAAGACCTTCGATTGAGTCTTTTGGTCTCAGATGTATTTCAAAAGTTCTGATATCAAATTCTCCTCGCTGGTTGGTCGGTCTCCATGTCGCAAAATCAGCCATAGGGGAGATATAGGTGACAATAAAGGGGAATGATTCATTGTTCAATGCCGGTACAGTACCTCTAAATTCGGCACCTTTTCTGAATCGGTTCATCCGGTCTTCCTTGACCTGCACAATTACCCACAGATCATTAGGCACAATCAGGGTTATTACCGGATAGCCTGCACCGATTATCTCACCAGGATCTGAAATCAACTTTTCAACTTCTCCATCAACAGGGCTTTTTAACTTCAATTCTTCAGCATAAGCCAGTGCTTCCCTGTAAGCATTTTCTGCCTGGTAAAATATGGACTGTGCTGCTGTTTTGTCCTCACTTCTTGCACCTTCCTTAACCAGATCATATTTTGCCAGCGCGGCATCAGCAAGCTCCTTTGCTGCATTATATTGGGTCTGAATCTGATCGAATTCTTGAGAACTTACTACACTGTCTAAATAAAGATTACTGATTCTTTTGCTGGTTTTCTCCAGAAAATCGACCTGCGTTTTTGCTTGTAGATATGCTTTTTGTGCAGCCGCAAGTTCCTGGGGGCGGGCTCCATTTCTGGCCATGGCGTATTTGGCATCCGCAGCTTTCATCGCACCCCTTGCCTGTTCAACTTTTGCCTCCATTTCCTTGCTTTCCAGAAATGCAAGAATCTCTCCTTTCTTTACCATATCACCTTCATTTACAAGGATAGAATCGAGTCTGCCGGGAATCTTGGAGGCAACATCGATATGTCTGGTCTCAACTGTTCCGGATAACAGTTCCTGTTTCGGGTTTTTTTTATTGTTCAGGATAAATACAGCTGCGATCAGAGCTGCCACCAGTGGTACAAGCAAAATAATTTTTATCGTGTTTTTCATGAATTACTCCTTTAACGAAATATTCTGGTAATCTGTTCCTGGGTTCCTGTTGCTGTAGACAGATCGATATAGGATCTATAATAATCATGCAATGTTACAAGTCGATCGATTCTGTTTTTCTCCAATACCAGCTGTGCATCGATTACTTCTAAAGATGTCCCATAGCCGTTTTCAAAACGACTTTTGCATTGGCGAAGGTTTTCATCTGCCAGTTTGATATCAGATTCAAGAAGCAAAAATTGTTTTTCATTGCTGCGCATGTCCCGATATGCCTTGTTTATCCAGAGCCTGATATCATCCTTGATTCCGGATTCCAGTTTCTCCAGTTCATTTATCAGATGTTTGGAAGATTGTAAATTGTTAATATTTTTAAATCCATTGAAAATCGTCAGATTCAGCATAACTCCGGCTGCCCATTGCGGTTCCAGAGCCGAAAGGTAATCAGAAAAAATCTCGAATTTACCAAACGCAGCAACATTAGGAAGGAATGCTGATTTCTGGACTGCAACTTTCTGATTGGCCAGATCTTTCTTGCATTTTATTATACTGATAACAGGTTGGCCCTTTTCTGGGGTAATCAGAAATTCATCAAGCGTATCTTCTATGGGATGATAAACCAGTGAGTCCACAGGATCAGAAAAATCAGTCTCGCTGTTTATGCATTTTCTTAACGCAATTTTTGCCACTTCATACCTGTTCTGGTCGAAATAAAGATTGCGATTGGCTTCAGAAACGGCTACTTCCGCACGCAATAGATGGTATTTCGCAATAATTCCCTGTGCGTAAAGCTTTTCCGCCCTCTCCCGGTGAATCTCCATGGCTGAGAGTACATCCTGTCGCACTCTGATAATATCCCGCATCAGAACACATGCTAAATAATAATCTGCCGTTTCCATTACCACATCCTGTTCGATCTTTTTAAGCTCATATGAAGTGGTCATCTTTTCAATTTCTGCTGCGCGGATACCAGCACGAATTTTTCCTCCGGTAAATAAAGGCTGTACTGCAGTAATTACTGCAGAGGGATAATTCTGTTCTTTAAGGGTATCAATAAAATTTGGAAGTGCTTGATCAAAAGCACTATATGCTTTTTGATATATTGCCTGATAGGTTGGGGTTGATGGATTATCAATAGCCGGGCCGCCTTTTATTTGGGAAGCCATACTGGCTAACGATACCTGATTTCTGGATTGGAGGGAGATCATTGCCTGACGGATTGGCTCCAGGTCAATTGTAAGAGGATCATCCAGATGGGTATAGCCGGCCGAAAGTGAAACAGACGGAAGAAGGTTACCCCTCGCGCTCCTCTTTTCATATTTTTTCTGTACCAGCTTCTCCTTATATTGTAAAACTTTATCATTGTTCTGTAAAGCCATATCTATAGCTTTTTCAAAAGTAAGTTCCTGAGTTTCGCATATTGATATCGAAAAGCACAATATTAGGATCATAAGAACATTGTGTATTGCAATAGTATTGTGTAACAATTTTAAATCCTTTGTTGAAACAAATGAATAGAGATCCATTTTAAAAAGCAACATCATTGAATGCTACTGAATTTGTCAAATTTTTGCCAACTATACCGGACAATACCAGATTTTTCACGCATTTTCGAATCATATCTAACGGATAACTTTTCTGGTCATGAGCCCATTGCAACAAAAGATAGCGCAAACCTCCAAAAATAAAATTACTGTAAATTACCGGATCGATTGATGAATCAAATGCTTTATCCAGAATTCCTTCTCTAAGATACCTCTCAATAAGTCCAATAGTCTTGTTATAAAAACCAGTGAACTGCTGGTTGTCTTTTTGCACCAATCGATGCTGTTCGTTCACAAAAACCATTGCCAGAGGAGGATTTGAGTTGAAATAGTCAAATACTGCATTTATTATAAAATCAAATTTTTCTATCGAACCCAGTGATGTATTGTTAATGATTGTTTCCATGCTCTTAAAAAGCTGTTTCCAGGCAGATTCAAAAATGTTTTCCAGAATGCTTTCCTTGCTGCTAAAGTAAAGATATACCGTTCCAGTTGCTATACCGGCATTATCCGCAATATGATAAATTTTAGCTCCGTGAAAACCCAACTGAGCGAATACTTTAATGGCAGCTTCAATAATAGCTGCCTGTTTATCACCTTCTTTTTTTCGCATTTTCACTCCGATTTTTCTGGTATGGCAGCAATTAAATATAATTAAATGATAAATGAATCATCATTCATAAAATAACAGCTATTCTAAATCATTCCAAGAAAAAAATGCAGTTACCTATGACCTGATCCACCTCAACTGCGGAATTTTGGTTAAAATAGGCTTCACAAGAATGGTTTTATTATTTTTATGTCTATAAGCTTAAAAATGTACTGGTACAGATACTAAATAGAATGGACCGTATTCGTAAGCTAAAGTCCTAAAAAACTTTAAACCGCACAGGAACCTTTATGCAAAAAATTAGATTGGGGAAAACCAATCTGTTAGTGAGCAGGAGCGGATTCGGGGCACTGCCTATTCAGCGTGTGACTTTGAATGAAGCGTCGATCTTGTTAAGAAAAGCTTATGAAAATGGAATTGATTTTTTTGATACTGCAAGAAGCTACTCTGATAGTGAAGAGAAAATAGGTGCTGCACTAAGCTCTATTCGCCACAACATCATTATTGCAACCAAAACTATGGCCAAAAACAGGGTTGCGCTGTTTGAAGACCTGAAGATAAGTCTTGAGAAATTAAAGACAGATTATCTCGATATTCTTCAGTTACACAATCCCGAAAATCTCCCAGACCCTGATGATACAAACAGCACTTATGCTGGACTGCAGGAGGCAAAAAGAAAAGGATTGATCCGTTTTATCGGTTTGACTAATCATAAGTTGTCTGTTGCCATTGATGCCGCTGCATCAGGATTTTATGATACTATTCAGTTTCCGCTTAGCACTCTCAGTTCTGCTGTGGAATTAAGTATAGTAAAAGAATGTCAGAAAAATGACTGTGGCCTTATCGCCATGAAGGCAATGTCTGGAGGACTTATTAAAAACGCTGCCACAAGTTTCGCTTTTCTACGACAGTTTGATAATGTGATACCAGTCTGGGGAATACAGAAAGAATCTGAACTTGATCAGTTCTTATCTTTTGAGAAAAATCCCCCTTTGTTGGATAATGCCATGATAGAGACAATTAATAATGATAGAAAAGAGTTATCTGGACAATTCTGCAGGGGGTGTGGTTATTGCATGCCGTGTCCTGCAGGTATTGAGATATGCTGGGTCGCCAGAATGTCTTTATTATTGCGCAGAGCACCATCAAAACATTTTAGCAACGATCTCTGGAAGCAGAAAATGAGCGCTATTAAAAACTGTACCGGATGTGGTTTGTGTAAATTAAGGTGCCCCTATGGCCTTGAAACGCCAAAATTAATTAAGGAAAACCTGCTTGACTACGAAACATTCTTTGTTTCAGATAATTCATAAGATTAACAAACACGATGCAGCTGTTTTTTTCCCAAATTCTGGAAATGCAGATTTCAGCTTTCAGGTTTTTTGTCATTGCGGTAATATTTCATTGCCTCAGGAATAAGCTTCTTGATGTTCTCAATACGGTTCTCTGCTGCCGGATGAGTGCTTAGGAATTCGGGTATTTTAGGGCCTCCCTGTTTTTCCATGCGTTCCCAGAAGTTTACTGCCTCATGTGGATCATATCCTGCCATGGCCATGAATATCAATCCAAGCCGATCCGCTTCAGATTCCTGAATACGGCTGTATGGAAGCAACACACCGACCTGGGTTCCAACCCCAAATGCTATAAGTGCCAGCTCCTGAGTGAGTTCAGGTTGTTCTGAAAGTGCTTCTGACAATGCCATTCCACCTAACTGAACAAGCAATAGTTGACTCATGCGTTCATTTCCGTGTCTGGCTACTGCATGTGCTATTTCGTGACCTAAAACCACCGCCAATCCATTGACATTCTGTGTTACCGGAAGAATTCCTGTCAGTACTGCAGTCTTACCTCCTGGCATAGCAAACGCATTTATTGTACTATCCTTTACCAAATTGAATTCCCATTCGTAACCGTTTAGAAGATCGGATTTTTTTTGCATTTTAAAATACTGTTCAACCGCTTGTTGGATACTTTTACCAACCATTGCAACTTGTTGAGCATCTTTGGTTTCTTTTATTATCTTATGCTCCTTAATAAACTGATCATAAGATTGAAAGCTCAGGGCAAGCATTTGTGATTGAGGTATCAGATTTATTTGATGTCTTCCAGTAATGGGTACTGGCGAGCATTGAATAAAAAGAAATAACCCAAGTGATAATAATGAAAATGTTTTTTTCATGATGACCCCTGATCAAAATAGGGTGCGAAAGGCATGCCACAGGTGCTGGTCCTGAAGGGCCCATCCCTTTACAACCTGGCATTTTAATGCCAGGAGACAGGAGATAGGTTGAATTTGATTCAGAAGATTATTTCTATCTTTGAGGCACCTGTTTATTGTTCAGATGAATCGGTTTTAACCAGACATCGCAGAACTTCTGCCACACTCCAGGCCTGAGCGATACAACCATGGGGAATATACGGATACTGGGCATCGAAAATCTCACTGATTGAGCCAATGCAGGCTTCAGATAGATGTGTATCAAAACCATTAAGAAACTCTCTTGCTTCTTTATGCTTTTCAGGGTAAAGTTTGAGCCAGGCATCGATAAATGGGCCAATAAGCCATGCCCAGACTGTTCCCTGGTGATATGCGGCATCTCTGGCTCGCAGATCGCCAAAATATTTTGCTTTGAAATGAGGATGATCTCTGGAAAGGGTTCTCAGACCAAAGGGTGTCAAAAGTTTCTCAGATACTGTCTTAAGCACCGGTTCCCATCTGGTTGTTTCTAACACAGGGTAGTCCAGAGAAATTGCCAGCAGTTGATTTGGTCTGCATGAGCTGTCTTTACCCTGCTCACCATCGATAACATCATAGAGGTAATTGAGCTCAGGATTCCAGAATTCCCGGTTAAATGATTTGTAAACTTTAGCTGAAAACTTCTCCAATTCTTTTGCCGATGAATCGCCTCTTTCCTCTCTTAGCCAATTTTCCAGTAATTTCAAGGCATTATACCATAGCGCATTAATCTCCACCGCTTTTCCACGACGGGGAGTAACTACCCAGTCTTCCACTTTTGCATCCATCCAGGTAAGCTGCAGTCCTTGCTGTCCCTGCATCAGTAAGCCATCTGAAGAATCTGCGCAGATGCCAAAACGTGTTCCTCTTGTCTGTATATCGATAATTTCCACCAGTTTATCTAAAAGCAGATTAAGGGTAAATCGGTCGTTTGTGTAGTGCAGATAACGGCTGAGTGCATGAAAGAACCACAGTGTGGCATCGGCTGTGTGATACAGACCTTCCTTTTGACCTTCCGGAAAAAGATTCGGGATAAGTCCATCGCGAATGTAATGTGCAAATGTCCTGAGTATCCAGCCTGCTTCAATAAACCTTCCTGTAACCAGCGTCAAGCCCTCCAGGCTGATCATGGTGTCACGGCCCCAGTCTGTAAACCAGTGGTAACCTGCTATGATAGAGCGGACTTCATCACCTGCTGCATGGGTCCGGATTACATCTGAAAAGCGACCTACCGGAGAAATAATGAATTGATCAGCAGCTATTACCAGTTCCGGAGCAATTCCCTTTTGTGCTTTCGGTGATGCTATTGTAACCAGCTTTTTTCTCCTGTCCAGTTCGTTTTCTAATGTTTCCTTAACATTCATTGCCTGCATGTTTTCAACAGGTTCGCAGGAAGCTATTAAGGTGAAAGAATTATGCGGATCAAGTCTGGCAGAAATCGTACCCGGTGTCCACAGAGAGCCCACAGCGTCATATCCACGATCAGCTTCATAAAAATGATGAATATCTTTTATCTCACCACCATCAAGGGTAAATGTAACTTTGCTTCCGTTTAGAGAAAGATTGAGTCTGGGTAGATGCGAATCTGAGCAGATCTGGTAATTTTGATTACTGGCGGTAATGTAATAGTCTGCTTTGTTTGTTTTTAAAAGAGGAGAATCGTGTTTGCGAAAGTCTATAGATGGACGAAGTGTCAGGGTCAGACTGGAACCCTGAATAACCTTATAGGAAACATATACAGTGTTTTGAAGATGAGGCATGAAAATTCTTTTTTCGACAACAGTATCACCCAGTCTGTAACTCCATACAGGAAGACCCCATTCAAGGCGGAACTCGCTTAGATAAGCTGCTGCGTGTACGATGATATCAGTCAGATGTGTCTGTTCACAGGAGATACAAACCTGGGTTGAGTCGGTTAATACAAGATGTTCAATCAGGTGATTTAATAGAACCACTCTTCCCAGGGGCGATGGAAGTGCAACCGTGAGTAGAGCGTGATAACGACGGGTCAATGCTCCAGCAAGAGTTCCGGAAGCGTAACCTCCTAATCCATTGGTAATTAGCCATTCTTTATTCAGAAGACTATTGTCTGATTTTTGGGCAGACCATATTATTTTTCGGACAGGCTCATCCAGTTTATACCTCCTCAGATCTGACTGTTCTTACCTGGAAATTGAACACTCGTATCCATTGAAGTGCACTGTTTATCATCAGAATTATTTCCGCTGGAAATGCCTGTGTTTATTGGTTCTGGTTTATTTCTATCGTTGTGCATGTAAATCCAAATAGTGTAAACGCCAAGAGCTGTACCCAATGGAATACATATAAGGTTTAGACAGCCAAGGATCAGTATCATCATCTGAGCCCATGGTCTGGAATTTATTATACCCATGGCAGCGATAACCCCGCTTACTGCAAATAACAATAAAAATGCACCTACAACAGCATATACTATAAAATTTATACTGACTGAATCGTAGTTGCCACTGAAAAAACCTTTAGTGAACAACACTGCATATGTAGCTGTGAATACCAGTGTGTAGAGGATGCTTATAGCAATGTGGAGTGCACCCAGGAGTTCAATTTCTTTACGCATACCGGCCTCGTGAAGCAGATTTTCAGCATTTCAAAATATAAATAGAGCAAGAGCTCTGCCATTGCTTAAAGGTAACCTTTTTTTAACAGCATAAGATTTTCAAGAATGCCTGGAAAAAGCTGCGCAACCAGTCCGCCCAGTTTACTCCGTAAACCCATATAGGCAGCTCTGGGTTCCTTATAAGATGCCTGAATAACTTTACGGGCGACCTGCTCGGGTGTGTACCTGAACCGTTTGGAATTCAAGCTTGTTTTGGAGCTTTTTCCCAGACTGTGATAAAAAAAATCAGTTCTTGTTAAACCCGGATAAACTGTAATTACTCTTATCCGGTCCTTTTTCAGTTCGACTCTTGAAGCATCAGACAAACTATCCAGCGCCATTTTTGTGGCCCTGTAACCACCATTACCCCAGGTCGCGATGCGGGTGACCATTGATGAGATATTTATTATAATTCCACCTCCGTTTCGACGCATTATGGGTATTGTTTTCTGGATAGTGTAAAGAGGACCCAATACATTGATTCTTAATGCGGAAAGAAAATCATCCGGAGAAATGTTCTGTATTTCGGAAATCAGACCCACAGCAGCATTGTTGACCAGAATGTTTATATCGCCAAATCTTTCCTGTGCCTTTGCTATAAGGTTTTCGACCTGCTGTGGATCGGATATATCTGCGGTTACCGCCATTGACCTGGTCTCTCCGATACTGTTGACTAATTCATTGAGCCGTTCTGAACAACGGGCTGACATAACCACCCGTGCCCCTTCAGCTGCATAAGCTCTGGCTATAGCGGCACCGATTCCAGAAGATGCACCTGTAATAAGTACAGTTGTGCCGAAAAGATCCATTGAATCTCCCTTCTCACATTTTTTGGAAGGAAATGGCCCGTTTTATCAAAAAGCAAATGAAATGCCAGAGAACCGGTCCGGCTGTCATAATTAAAGTAAAATCAACAACTTAAAGGTGAATAAAATCGTATAGATTGCGGAATAAATTAACCAGATCATCAGTCTGATAACTTGCATTAATACCACTGGGATTGGGAAGTACCCATATTAGCGCTCGGGCAATCATTTCCTGCTGCTTTCCGATTACTGCTCTTCTGTGTCCGGATGCTATCCGGTAGGCTCCAATTCCCAGAATGGCAACAACCTTCGGTCTGATTTGCAGGACTTTATTTTTAAGCGCTTTAAGCCCGTAACTCAATTCTTCAAAACTCAGTTCTGATGCATCAGCAGTTGCGCGCTCAACCAAATTGGTTATTCCTATGCCCAATGATGGTAAAATATCCTCTTCAAATGGTGAAAAAATTCGGGGCGTAAATCCTGAAAGGTAAAGTGTTGGCCAGAACCGGTTTCCAGGGCGGGCAAAATGGTGTTGTACTGCAGCGGTGTACAACCCGGGGTTAATTCCACAAAAAAGCACATCAAGATCTTTGGCAATTATATCAGGTACCGTCTTTCCGGCGGCTTGCCTTATCTGCTCCTTATTTGGTTTCCATGGTTTTTCTGCCATTGCAGCATCTATTTCTTTTTAGCGTCAGCAGATAGCTCATTCATTTTTCAGAGGGCAAAAAGTATTTTTACCAATTTGATCAAACAACAACTGCAGGAAAAATAATATGAATTTCATTGAAGAATTGCGCTGGCGTGGAATGATCCACGATATGACTCCTGGAATAGAGGAAAAATTACAGCAGGGGCTTGTCGCCGGGTACGCAGGATTTGACCCAACAGCCACTTCACTTCATATCGGCCATCTTATACCGATAATGCTTCTGATGCATTTCCAACGGTGTGGGCATAAACCTATAGCTCTGGTTGGAGGGGCTACCGGAATGATCGGCGACCCTTCTGGAAAATCAGTAGAACGCAAACTGCTGTCTTTAGAAAAAATCGCTTTCAATCAGCAGTGCATTAAAAATCAGCTGGCGAAATTTCTGGACTTTTCTGGTAATAATCCTGCAGAAATAGTCAACAATTATGACTGGTTTAAAGATATCAGTTTTCTGGATTTTCTCAGAGACGTGGGCAAATACCTGACTGTCAACTACATGGTTTCCAAGGATTCTGTTAAAAACCGATGGGATAATGGCATTTCCTATACTGAATTCAGCTATCAGCTCTTGCAGGCATATGATTTTTGCTGGCTGTATTCTAATAAAAACTGTATTCTTCAAATTGGTGGATCGGATCAATGGGGTAATATAACTTCCGGAACAGAACTGGTTAGACGAAAGACCTCTGGTGAAGCTTTTGCTCTGACCTGCCCGCTTCTAACCAGGGCTGATGGGAAAAAGTTTGGAAAAACTGAAGGTGGTGAAAGTGTCTGGTTAGATCCGCAACTGACTTCACCTTATAAATTCTACCAGTACTGGCTTAATGTTGCTGATGAGGATGCGCCCCGTCTGCTTAGAATATTCACCCTGTTATCTCAGAATGAAATTTCAGCTATAGAACAGGAACACCAAAAGGCTCCTCACGAAAGGGCTATGCAGAAATCTCTGGCCAAAGATGTAACAACCAGAGTTCACTCCCATGCTGATTTCTTAAAAGCTACCGAAGCATCCGAAATATTATTTGGCAAGGGTACTGCAGAGATGCTTCATAATCTGACTGAGCCGGACTTCTTATCCATATTTGACGGTGTTCCTCAGACCAGGATTAGTACTTCAGAACTTCAGGCGGGCATTACATTACTGGATATGGCTTCTGTAAAGACAGATATGTTTCCATCCAAAGGTGAAGCCCGAAGGATGATTTCCCAGGGGGGATTATCTATCAATAAAGAGAAACTTACTGATCCTGCTGCGGTTGTTAATTCGTCGTACCTGCTGAGCGGTAAATATATTCTTTTGCAAAAAGGAAAGAAAGGTTACTTTATTGTCAAAGCTGAATAACAACCGGAATTATTCTCTGTTGCTGAAGCACGGCTGCAGGAAAAAACTGTAACGATAAACAGACGTCTTTGGTTGCATCAGCTCTGAAGTGTTTTTTTTTTGATAAATAAGGCTCAAACCGGAAGGATGTGTTTGATGAGATTGATCTTTAGTTTATCGGCAATAATATTTTTCCTGGGCACTTTTAGGGCTTGGGCAGCTCATGATATTACTGCAAGCATTGTTGCAGGTGCTGAAACTCATGGAATGATCGAAGCTTGTGATTGTCCAAATGATCCAGGTGGAGGTCTACTGAAGAGATCGTCAATTGTAAATTCAATGGGGAACCGTAACAATTTACTGCTGCTGGATGCTGGAGGATTTTGTGCCGGAGGTATATATGACTCATATTCAGAAGGCAGAGCTGGGGATTCGGTACGTTCCATTCTTACTCTCAGGGGTATGGGAAAGATTGGATATGATGCTGTTGCTATAGGAGATGAGGAGCTGCAGTTTGGGGGTAAATGGATTGTTGAGAAGGCGAGAACTGCCGGGATTACACTTATTTCCGCAAATTGCTTCGATAAAAACGATAAACCGCTTACCACTTCCTATATCCTGATTAAAAAAGCCGACAAAATATTTGCTATCACTGCCTTGACAACAAACGAAATACTTTTCCCGGTCGATACCACTATCACTGTCGGTGATCCTGTAAAATCTCTTTCAAAAATCTGGAAAGAGATGGTTGAACATTCTGATTATCAGATCATTTTGTCTCATTTGGGACAGGATAAATCAGAACTGCTGGCAGATTCTTTCCCGGACTGTGACCTGATCATAAATGGACATCGAAAATCAGATCAGAATCCTGTACTGAGCGCAAAAATCCCTCTGATGCAGTTTGGCTTTCAGGGTAAAAGCCTTTCGTTTGCAAAGATACGCCTCATGGACGGTAAAGTTGACCTTACCACCAGAAAATGGCTGTATGTCGATTCGCAAACTCCTGATGACAGCACTCTTATTCCGTTTCTCAAAACCGATCCTGTTAAATCCAGGCCTGTTTACGATCTTTATATAATGAGCCAGTGTCCCTATGGCATGCAGGCTTTGAGTTCATTTGTAGAATATATCAGAACTTTTAAAGAAATTGATTGGGGAATTCAATTCATAGGTTCTGTTCAAAATGACACGATGTTAAGTTCTCTTCATGGTACTGAGGAAATTGAAGATGAAATGATTTGGCTGGCAGTAAAGGAAAATTATCCGGACAAATGGCTGGAGTTCCTGGGCCTGCGCAGCAAATCCTATGTTCCTACAATATCCATACTGAATAAAATGAATATCGATGTGGAAAAAATCAGGAAATGGGTTGCCCTTAAAGGAAGAAAAGAAATTATATCTCATTATCAGAGGTCAAGCAGACTTAACATAAACGCATCCCCGACTTTACTGCTAAATAACACACCTTTAGATATGCAGATCACAAAAGACAGACTGGCTAAATATCATTGTGATAAGGTTAACAATGCTTCGGTCAAATGCAAAGATGTTCCCCAATGTCTTGATGACAGTGACTGTAAAAAGAAAGGGAAAATCGGACTGTGCGGTGAAAATGGTAAGTGTAAATTTCAGGACGCGGTTCAATTCAAGTTTACTGTTTTAGTGGCAGATTCCGCTTTTCAACATCCTGAAAATGATATTATAGCTACTACCGAAGAATTGTTTTCAGGGGCAACAGTCCAGGTGGTTACTCTTAGCTCTGATGAAGGAAAACAGATTGTCAGTAAATTCAATCCTGATGCACTTCCTTTCTACCTTTTTTCCAAAGAGGCAAAACAGGCTTATAATTTTACGACTGTAGAGAAGGGGCTTATTGAAAAAAATGGAAAATTTACCTTTAAAGATGGAATCGTAAACAGGAATTACCTGTTAAAACGCAGCCTTAAGAATGGATCTGTGACTCTTTTTATTGATCCATATTTTCCTCAGCTTCCAATGATTATAGATAATTTCTTGTCAGATTCGACTTTGCGGCAAAACGGCATTATACTGCCTGTCATCTTTCATGATCCATCGCAAACTGCACGGGGTAGCGAACAATGGTTCAGAATGGAGGAAACTGCTCGATGGCTGTCAATTGGAAAATTAAACCCGGATAGATATCTGCAATTTCTCAGGGAGTATGGCAAATCGCCGGGAAGCTCATTCTGGCCTCAAATCTGTAATAGAGCTGGTATTAACGCCGATTCCATCTCTTTATATGCGCAGTCTGAAACCAGAATGTTGACCCAGCACTGGGAATTTCTTAAAAGCATACCGATAAAAGATCCTGTAGTAATACTCATCAATAATAAAGAGCTGGTGACTATTCATAGTGAAAAGGAATTTGAGACTTTTCTGCAAGAAAGAAAACGGTAATTGATAGATCCGGTTTCCTGGAATACATTAAAAAATTCAATGAAAGAGCGGGTAATCTGTATGTTACAGTTAGTAATTGAGTGCAAAAAGCGTTTTATTTTAAGCTGGTTATCCAGGATTTATTCATGGACTGATTGATTGGTTTAATTTTTAAACTGACATAGCTTGCCAGTATTACGGAGGTACATGTGAGAATATATAACTGGGGAATTTTAGGTCCTGGAAGAATTGCCGCAAAATTTGCCAGTGATCTTCAGTTGCTTCCAAATGCCAGACTCCATGCCGTAGCATCAAAATCATCTCAAAGAGCAGAAACATTCGCTCAGCAATTTGGTATCAAGAAAACCTATTGCTCTTATGATGCTTTAGCTGCAGACCCTGATATTGACATCGTTTATATAGCAACTCTTCATACCGGACATTATCATGACTCACTTCTCTGCCTCAACCATGAAAAACATGTCCTCTGTGAAAAGCCAATAGCAATCAACAATGCTCAATTTGAAAAGATGGTTTCATTGGCCAGCCAGAAGAAAGTCTTTTTCATGGAAGCTCTCTGGACACGGTTTATTCCATCATTTATGAAATGTATTGAGCTTCTTGAATCCGGCGAAATCGGTGATCTTCGAATAGTATGCGCGGATTTCTGCATTAATCCGCCATACAGTGACCAGAGCAGACTATTCAACCTCAACATAGGGGGAGGCTCACTGCTTGATATTGGAATTTATCCGGTGTTTCTTGCCCTGGAGTGTGCTGGTATTCCCCACACCATTAAAGCTGCTGCTACTATTGACAAAAACGGCGTTGATACTATCTGCTCTGTAATTATGCAACATGAAAAAGGCATACATTCGCTTCTGTATAGTGCCAGTACAACAAAAAACCGAACTGAAGCGACACTTTGTGGCAGTAAAGGGTCTTTAAAACTGAACAGGTGTTTTCATACTCCAACCACGCTTGAACTTATTCATGATACCAGCAAAAATCCCACCCAATTCAGCTTTGAGCAAAAAGGGTTTGGGTATCAGTATGAAGCTGCGGAAGTAATGCGCTGCTGTGATCTGGGGTTGAAGCAATCTCCACTATGGCCATGGGAAAAGTCACGCAGACTGATAAGTATACTCGATACGATACGTTTGCAAACCGGTATTCGCTATCCTGATACTGTTGAATCAACTGATTCTGTGTATTTTCAATGAATCGATAATCAATCCTAATTTAAGCTCATACTGAGCCTGAGTCTTCTAACCATAGAGTAGCAGGTTCGAAGATTACAATTTCATTACCGATAAGAAAATAAAGACAGTTAAATTAATCAAAATGACCGGAACGAACATTTCCGATCAATGATATCTATACTTACTCTTGAAGAACGAAGAGAGTTCACTGATGCTATTCTGACTGTGTCAAATATATACATCGAATATTGAATATTACTAAAATCGAGAATTGAGTATAAATTTGACTTGAATAAAGAAAGTATAAAGGTAAACCGATCAGCCAAAGGCTGGTCAGTGAAAAAACAGGGATACTTTTCAAGGTTCCCAGTATACCGCTTTTTATGTCATAAATAGATAACTATTCTGGCAAAACGATTGCCAGAATAACACTCTTTAGTGCAGGTGATTATTGAGTAACAAATTGTAGAGTGCCCAGAATAGACTCATCCTTGGAATCTACTATTGATACACGCCAATCTCCTTTCAAACCCATGGGTATTGATTTGGAACTATACGTACGAAAATTTCCGGAATTTATCTTTAAGGAAATAGTGCTCATCAATTCATCTTTCCAGTACCAGCGGTGCTGAATTTCTTCAGTCCCCAGAGCTCCCTTTATTTGTGTAAAACAGAAAAGCCTGTGAACCTCTGCAGGAAAAGTGTCTGCTATGTTTTCAGGTTCCAGACTGTCTACATTCAATGCGACTACTGCTCTGGTTATGGTTAATTTTGATACTGGTACAGACTTTTCTTTCTGCACGTCTTCTGCTGTTTTCTGATTCGCTGGAATCTGAGTGCTTTGGGCAAAAGATGCAACTACGAAAGCAAGTAAAATCGCCAGTGCAGTAATGGTACGCATAATTAGCTCCTGTTAAAATAACTGGTTTATGGAATTACTCCTGTATTCGTATTAAATCTATTACTGTCTGTTTCCCATATTCACTTTAATTCTATAGTGATTATATCGTTTTGGCACGTTTACCACCTTTAATGATACTGTAAGGTCAAGTAAAAATACAGGACAATCTGCTTTTCCCTTTAATATCAGTACACAAATCGATTACAGTTATTTCTTAAGCTTTTATTACGTATTATATTAGAGTCATTTCTATGCATATGCATAAATTCTGAAAAAGGGCGGAAAATGAATATAGATCTGAATGATCATGAATTACGCATACTGGGTTCTCTTATAGAAAAAGAGATTACCACCCCGGAATACTATCCACTGAGTTTAAATGCCTTAATGGCTGCATGCAATCAGAAGTCCAATCGTGAACCGGTTATGAATCTCACAGAAAGTGAAATTTCTGAAGCGCTGATGTCTTTGAGGGATAAAAAACTGGTATGGCAACTTTCCACTGCTGGAGGACGCGTTCCTAAATTTGAACATAATCTGAGAAGTCTATTTTCTTTTTCCAAAGCGGAAACTGCAATTCTATGTGTCTTGATGTTACGGGGAGCCCAAACTGCAGGCGAAATAAAGGGCAGGGCAGAACGGATCTATTCATTCTCTTCACTTCAGGAAGTCGAAGCCTCGCTCCAACAATTGAGTGTACAGGACGGTGGCCCATTTGTTAAGGAACTGCCTCGTCAACCTGGAAAAAAAGAACCTCGGTTCATTCATCTATTCTCAACACAACTTCTCAGTTCAATCGAATCAACTGCAATTTCTTCTGCAGAAATGATTGTAACAAGAACCAGCAATGAGGATCGATTCGCAAATCTTGAGCAGGAAGTGAAACAGTTAAGGGAAGAATTAGATATTCTTAAAAGTGCTTTTGCTGAGTTGAAAAAACAATTTGAGTAGGCTGTTATAAAAACAGGAAAAAGAAACTGGTTCCTTAATAGAATTGCGGTTTAAAGAAAGGTTAATCTCCCAATAAAATTGCAGTAAGTCTCTAAAATAAGATCTCCAGCTATAACTGCCAGCCAAATTCCTACACCTAAAAACGGCCCGAATGGTATGTGGTGATCTGCATCGAGTCTTTTCAGTGTAATCAATGACAAGCCGACTACAGATCCGAAAAAGGCTCCTAAAACAATGCTTAACAGAGAAATCTTACTTCCAAAGATTGCTCCGGCTGCAGCCATGAGCTTAACATCACCAAATCCCATTGCATCTCCCTTTTTCAAAATCCTGCTTCCAATCCATCCAATCAGATAGAGAGTGCCACCACCAAGAATAAAACCTGTCAGAGATTGTAAGGGAGTTATTTCTCCTGGAAAAAAAGAGAATAATAGTCCAGCAAGCATTAAAGGTATGGTAAATCCATCAGGTATTATGTAATGTCTGATATCGATAACTGCAACTGGTAACATCAAAAGAAGAAAGATGTACTGCAATGCAAATACAGGGAAACTGAACCAGTTTATTTTCAACAAATGGCTTTGAACAAAAGTAAAACATAATAAGACAGAACAGAGTGCGGTCAATATTTCGATAAAGGGATAAATCCAGGAGATAGAATTTTTACAACAGCTGCATTTCCCACCTAATAACAGATAGCTGATTACAGGGATATTTTCCCATGGTTTGATTTTTTTGCCGCAGTTTGGACAATGTGATGGTGGCCATAGAATAGATTGGTCGCGGGGAATTCGCCAGATCAGAACATTGAAAAAAGATCCCAGGATAAGTCCCAGTCCTATACTAAATAAATAATAATTCAAATGGTTGGCTCCGTTAATAACTTATTCCGAGTTATTATTTTAGTACTGATGATTTAACTTTTTCAACCCTATTCTTAACTTTTTCTTTATAGTTGGGATCCAGAAGTTTTCTGAGATTAGCTCGGGTCCTGGTCAATTCTGAAAGTCTCATAGTGGAAGGCAGGCTCTTGTAAATACTGTATACTACAGATTTATTAAAATTAATCTCGATCTTATGAAAAGTTGAAATGGAAAGGCAAATAATCCAGGCTAGTAATACTGTTTTTAAAAATCCCAGTGCTGCACCAAGTAATCTATCAAGCCAGCCTAAAAGGGTAAGATGGACAATTTTTTTAATGATCCATCCAATTCCAATGATTGAGAGGGCAATTGAAACATATAGAATGGTAAATGATAATGCATTTCTGATATAAGCAGGAATTTTAATGAATTGAATCAGAGTCGAAAAATCATTATAATACAAAAATGCTCCGAAAAAACCTCCAATCATTGCGATAAGCCTGATCACCTCACCAATAAAGCCTCTTTTAATTCCGATGGCAATAAATATCAAGGCAAAAGCTGAGAAAATAATATCAAAAGTATGCATATTACTAGTTCTGGTAAGGTTTTTTCAGGTGTTTAGTAAATGAGAAATATAATAAATGAAGGCACGTTATTTGAAACAGGGGATAAAGAAGAACATTATTGAATTGGCGGCCTGAACCGCCAATTTATTATGATTATCGAATCATTCCTCTTCCAGTATTCCAACCACATGTTTGTCTTCAAGTATAAAGACTTTACTGTTACCTTTTCTATAGATCCATTTTTCCTGCATTGCCCAAGGTTGTTGAATTTTTTCGATCATTGGAGGCTCACCTAACAGAAAGAACAAGGTTTCCTGTTTAATACCAATTTCAAAACGGCCATCATAAATGCAGGACTTATCCAGTTCGGGCAGATCGGGATGAGCTTGAACATAGGCATCAATTTGAGTCTGGTCCGGTTTAATCAGTTCCTGAGAGCTACACCCGGCAAATACTATACAGCTCGCCAAAACCCATTTAAGCGTTTTGAAGTTCATGTTCAAACTCCTCTTCAGTTGAAAATATTTTAACCAGTTTGTTTAGTCCAACAACCTCAAGCACATCACGTACATATTCATTTGGTTCGATCAGCACCAGGTTTCCGCCTTTTTTCTTCAGCGTATTGTGACAGTATATCAACACATTCAATGCTCCGCTGTCTAAATAAGTCACTTGTGCCAGGTTCATGGCAATAAAGTGACTGTTTTTTTCCAGCAATGTGTTAATATAAGACTTTAAAACAATCGAATCCTTAAGTCGGTCGATTTTACCAACAATATCAATTATGTGATACTGTTTTTTTTCTCTTCCGCCAATATCCATATCTTTTGCCTCTGCATGGATTTAATTACAGAAAAACGGGTAGTTTGGTATAATATAATATTAATAATGGCATTTATGAAAATAAAGTAAATCACTACCTCTGAAATAATACAGTTCTTTGGCTGCAAAAGTGATCAAGGTAATGCATATACACTGTTACGCGCCTTTTTTTTCCCTTCCAAAAGTACACCTTCCAGCCGCTTAAGAAAATCGTTGGAAGAATCATCTTTACTGCATTGTCCAACAGAAAGTGTAATCGTTACTCCACCGGATAAACCCTCAAGACGATTTGTCCGCTCATGAACGTTGTTTCGCAATCTTTCTGCAAGCTCCATTGCTTCCCTTTTATTTGTATTAGGCAAAATGAGCATGAAACGATCACCGGAATATCTGCTGAGGATATCCACATTGCGAATAGTTTTTTTGATGATTTTTACTATAATGGTGAGGACCTGATCTCCTATTTTATGGGATAGCATATCATTAACTTTTCGAAACTCATCGATATCCAGCAAAATTGCAGATAAGGCATGTTTATACCTTTTTGACCTTAGAATTTCTTCTTTAAGTTTTTCCAGATGATATCCAGGAGTATATACCCTTTCTATCCATTCATCTTCAGTTTTAGTTATAGCTTTATCTTCGGTTTTTTCAATAGTTTGAAAAAGAATCTCTTCAGTGGCATGCTGCTGAGTAAAATAATCCATGGCTGCGATCTGGATTCCTACAGTTCGTCCCAGTTTCTGTTCCATACCTTTTTTATTTTCAATTATATGACGCCAGTGCATAATGGCTTCCCGATTGGCAAATACCTTTCCGGTAAGTTTCTGCAGAAGTACCCCAAAGGGATTAGGCTGGCCAGAGCGCAACTCGATAAAAATTCTTTTTATCAGATCCAAAGAGTGGGGATCTTGCTGTAGAGGTAATTGAATAAACTCCTTAAAACCTTCAAATGGAAGTTCGTTATTCATATTTAAGCGCTTCATATAAAAAATCTGAGTTTTGCATATTCATAAATAATTGATTACTAATGCCAGTATCAATGAAATAATCATTATTCTCTCTTTTCTATAATGTCTTTTTAAAAAAATACCGCAAATTTAAGACCTTAAATTTCAAGCCGCATGCAGATTCGCTTTGCTATGGGTAATCTTTATGCTGATACGCATCATGAATGTTGGATATTATCCTTTTAAAGAGTCATGATGTATTTTTAACAGCTCATAGAATAAATAGGAGTGTCATTATGAGCCTGTTTGAGATTAAGTGTCCAATGTGTAAAGGCACTTTATGGATTGATTCCGCAACTCTGAAGGTCGTTGATCATAAATCTGCAGACCAGCCTAAAGCAGATTTTGAACAGTTTTTACAAGCACGAAAAAAGGGTGTTGCCTGGGATGACAAGTTCCAGAAAGCCAAAGAGGAGGAGGCAAAAAGAAAAGCTGAGATCGAATTAAAATTCAAAAAAGCCAAAGAAGAAGATGATGGTTCTGTTGAACCATTCAAATCACCTTTTGATTGGGATTAAGGAGTTATCTAATTATTATGAAAGGAATTGCAATCTTGACTATTTTCTGTGCAGCACTCTCTTCTTGTGCAGCCGATTATTCAGATGGCTTATACGGAGAGATAAATACTTCTAAGGGTAAAATCGTCGTCTCATTGGAATTTCAAAAGGCACCTCTGACGGTAGTAAATTTTGTGGGGTTGGCAGAGGGAACTATCAAATCCACTAGTGGAACTACAAAATTCTATGATGGGCTGAAATTTCACAGAGTAGTACCTGGTTTTGTTATTCAGGGTGGTGATCCCAAAGGTAATGGTACTGGCGGACCAGGGTATTCATTTCCTGATGAATTTTGTCCAGATCTCAAGCATGATTCTGCCGGGGTACTATCTATGGCAAACGCTGGGCCAAATACTAATGGCAGTCAATTTTTTATCACACTGTCTGCAACACATCACCTTGATAACCGCCACTCGGTTTTTGGAAAAGTTGTACAGGGTATGGATGTAGTTAAAAAAATCGTCGCTAATGATACCATTAAATCGGTGAAGATCATCAGAGTTGGTCAGGATGCCAAAAATTTCAAAGCAGATCAGGAGAGTTTTGATGCTATGGTCAAAAAAATTAAAGATCAGAAGGATGCATTTTACAAAGATCTTTTATCAAAAGCAGTAACTTCCGGTTATGGCCTCAAATATGTAGTGGAAAAAGAAGGCAATGGAGTAAAACCGGCACAAGGTTCCAATATAAAGGTGCATTACACTGGAATGCTTACCGATGGAACCAAATTTGACAGCTCAAGAGATCGCGGTGAGCCATTTGAATTCGAAGTAGGTGTAGGGATGGTAATCAAGGGATGGGATCTGGGGTTGTTGGATATGTCCAAAGGGGAACGTAGAATTTTGATTATTCCACCTGAGCTTGGGTATGGAGCTCGCGGAGCAGGTGGGGTCATTCCTCCAAATGCCACACTTATTTTTGATGTGGAATTGTTGGATTTCTAATCCGTCTTTATTGACAGCTTACCTGCTAAGATGTCAACTGTTTTTATAGAGAAGCCAGGCAGCTTTCAGAGCTGCTTTAAGGCTTTCATCTGAAGCGCTTCCTTTTCCAGCAATATCATATGCGGTACCATGGCCAACCGATGTTCTTATTATAGGCAATCCTATGGTAATATTGACTCCGTGCTCAAAATCCATGCTCTTTAAAGCCACAAATCCATGATCATGCAACATTGATACTATCCCATCAAATTCGCCTCTGAATGCCCGCATGAAAACTGTATCAGGAGGGTAGGGGCCTGAAACTTTAAGACCTTCTTCTGATGCCTGCTTAATTGCCGGAATAATATGCAGTATTTCTTCATCGCCAAAAAGGCCATGCTCCCCAGCGTGCGGATTTAAGCCTCCTACTGCTATTCGGGGTCTATTTACTCCTAATTTCCTCATCGCTTTATCTAAAAGATAAATGTTTTTTAACACCCTTTGCTTTGAAATAAGTTCTATTGCCACCTTTAAAGAGCAATGGGTGGTAACGTGCGCCACACCCACATTCTTTAAAAGAAAAAGCATGGAATAATCGAAGGTATTGGTTCTGGAAGCAAAAATTTCGGTGTGACCAGGAAAATTTATTCCCGCCATCTTAAGTGATTCTTTGTTTATGGGGTTGGTTATTACTGCATCTACTTTGTGTGCGACAGCCAGATCGATAGCCTTTTGTATATAGAGATAAGAAGCTTTTCCACAGAGCGGCTGTGCAGATCCTAAAGAATATTGCTCTGATGATAAGATATTCAAATCCATAATGTTGATTGCAGATTCACGGTATTCTTTTACATCCGATACCAGATTAAATTCCGGTTTCACTCCAAGGATCGTGGCTGCATTTTTAAGAACTGTATAATCACCAATAACCACGACTGGAAAATGATTCTCTTTGGAGCTTAGAGCTTTAATTGTTATTTCAGGGCCGATTCCGGCTGGGTCACCTAAAGTTAGAGCAAAAAGCATAATTGATCTCGAGTTAAATGTTTCAGTATTGCTAAGAAAATATATGGCCAATTGTTTTCAAACAAATATTTCGGATCAAATTTTTAGAATTAAACCTTTTTATAACAAATACCGATAGAATAGATATGAACGAAATAAAAAACTATATGATTTTACAAGCCACACAGATGTATAAGGAGATTTATCCCTGTGCATCCAAGATAAATTTGGGAGATTGCTTTACGACCGAAGGAGATATAGTTCTTTTCTGGTTTAATACTTCTGATCAAAGCACTCATGTGCTTTTTGCAACTCTGAAATAAGATTTAGTCTAAACGGTTCTAATTTTCCTTTTTACGAAGAACATGAGCAATGTTTTCCAAAGCCTTGTCCCTGTTTATGGATGCAGCCTGATTTTCCCGCTGTATCCTCTCATAGATCTCTTCACGGTTTACAGAAACATTTCTGGGAGCTTCGATACCCAGTTTGACATGTCTTCCGTCAAGATCAACTATTTTAATAGTGATGTTGTCTCCGATACGGATAGTTTCACCCAGTTTTCTAGTTAAGACCAGCATCTTTACTCTTTTCTGAGAATGGGTTCCTGCGTACTGTAGCGTTCATCATCGATAATTATCTGTTTACCGATTTTTTTCTGGCGGTTTATCACCACCGGTCCTATAAGATTTGCTGTGGATTCCAGAGGATTATCCCGTATGGTTACAATAACATACAATAACACGTCTTCTGGTTTCTCAATGGAAAGTTCCCCAAGATGCTCTTTAACTATATTAGGCGAATAATCCGGAGCAAATAACAGTGGATTGATGATGGCAAATCGCAAATGAGAGCCATCAACACAAACCAGCCATTCAAAAGGTGCATATTCTGGGATAGTAACCACAACGAATTGTTTGTTTTTCTCAAAACCCGGAATCCCGGATGGAAAAGTTATGATATCAGCTTTTGAATATACTAAATCGTTGAAAAAATCACCCATAAAAATTACGGCTCCCAACGGGTTTGTGAATTTATACTACTCAAAAATGATTTATCGGCTCGCTATCAGTCAATGATGGATTTGCCTTTTCACACAATTATGGCAAAAGATCTCAGGATTTGAGCTTCCGATGAAACTCAAATCCCAAATCTTAATTCTTAAATCATCCTTGTAAAAGACTGAGAATGTTTTGTGGGGCCGCGTTGGCCTGCGCAAGCATTGCGGTGGCTGATTGGTTAAGAATCTGATTTTTTGTAAAAATGCTGGTCTCCAGAGCAAAATCAGCATCACGAATAACTGATTCTGCAGCCTGCATGTTTGTTTCCTGATTTTCCTGATTAGTCAGAGCGTGTTCCAGGCGGTTGGTCATGGCTCCCAGTGTAGCACGCAATTCATTAACACTTCGCAATGCATCATCAAGCGAGGTGATAGCTGCGGTGGAAGAGGTTTGTGTTAGGACATTTAAACTGAGGGAATCTACTCCCAGAGTAGTGGTTCTCACTGCATCTATCTGATATTGGATGGTGTCGGTTGCGCTGTCACTGTTTGGCCCTATATGCAACACTCCACCAGGGGCAGTTCCCCAGGGTGCATCTCCATTAAGCAATGTCTGGCTGTTATATTGAGTACCTCCGACGATTCTGTCGATTTCTACCTGCAACTCGCCGACTTCAATCTGAATGTATCCTCGTTCTACAGAAGTCAAAGTATCGTTTGCTGATTGGATTGACAGTTCTCGCATTCTCTGAAGCATTGATTCAACCTCTATTAACGCACCTTCGGCAATGTTAAGCAGTGCGATACCATCCTGGATATTTCGGGCTCCCATATTTAATCCTCTGACCTGAGTACGGAGTTGTTCAGATACGCTAAGTCCGGCTGCATCATCTGCTGCACGGTTAATACGCATTCCCGTTGACAACCGTTCCAATGATTTTTGAACACTTCTGTCAGCTTGGCGTAGAGAATTGCCGGTAATCATAGCTGGTACATTGTGGTTGATACGAGGCATAATGCCCTCCTGTAAATTTAGTGCTTCCTTGCAGATGGTTTGAGCCCCAACTGCCTCCCTGTGTCATCCTGACAATCTCAGCTTCCTTGCGTGTTGCTATGTTTTATGCAATATGCGTGCCAGAAAAAACTGCTTTTTTTGTTCATTTTAAGGCTGTTTCCCATTCGAAGCCGGGTAATTTTTGCCTCCCACTAGAGATAATTTACCAGTGATGGCTGTATCAGTCTGGATGATGCTTTGAGTGCTGCATTGTAAACATTCTCTGTTAATAGGTATTCGCTAACTGTTTCTGCCATTTCAGCATCAACCAACTCTGAAAACAGTGATGTTGTCTCGGTATGCTGCGCTTCATTTCGATCAAGAGTGGTATCAAACCGGTTTATCCGTGCACCATTTTTACTCTGTGCTGCCAGTATAGTATTAAAAGAAATGTCCAGTTCTTTGATTGCATCTTCTATTCCCAGGTGATTATTGCTAAGCAGATTCTGACCAAAACGGATCATGGTGTTGACCAGGCTGTTGCCGGTGTTGATATCCTTGGTTAATTCATCTGCAGTAATGTTTATCTGCATGGTGATACTGCTCTCAATTGTTCGTTCAATTGATCCCCAGCTGGAAATCGGACTTCCATAAATATCTCTTCCCTGAGAAAGGTAATCAAAACTCAAATTCAATTGATTAATATCATAAGCAGGATTACCTGGTGATGCATTAATAAAAAGCTCTGGAATTGGAGAGAGTATAGTGAAAGTACCTGCTTCATAATCGACACTGTAATCGGTACCTTCAACATAGGTAGTTCCAGCTATACGCAATTCAAAAGTTCCTGGAATTATATTACTCACAGGTGTGTCATCGAAACCGTTAAATATCTGAACCGGTGTGCCTACAGCTGCCGTAGATGCATCAAAATAGGCCATTCGAAAGTTAAGATAGTCTTCAACAGTGTTACATGTAGAGTTTATACATTGTAAAGGTGGGATTTTGGTCTGATTTCCACTGAATATATAGTCTCCTTTGTATTGCGTATCTATCAGAGAAACCATCTGGCGAAGCAGCTGTTCTGATTCTTTGTTTATGTATTGCCTTTCCGTATCACCTATAGTATCTGAGGATGCCTGGATTGCCAACTCTCTTGCGCGTTGCAAAAGAACATTCAAGCTTTCCATGGCAGTACCAGTTACATTCATGAATGCCAGACCATCATTGATATTTTTCTTAAACTGCTCATATTCCTTAATTTTTGTATTCAGTTTCAGAGAATTAGCTACATCAACCGGCTCATCCGAAGGACGCCTGAGTTTTTTTCCTGTAGCAAGTTGTTCCTGAAGATTACACAAATCAGAATAGCGGTTATTGAGTACATACTGCATTGAACGGTTAAGCTGATTCATTGTTACCCGCATATATATGCCCTCCGCAAATTGGTATTTACATGTTTATAAGAGAATCCAGCATCTCATTGGCAATGGAGATAAGTCGTGCTGCTGCTTGATATGTATGCTGATATTTGATCAGGTCCGCCATCTCTTCGTCCAGAGATACTCCGGCTATGGCATCCTGATGGGTTTCATACTGATTAACCAGAAACTCTCTGGTCTGTAAATTAGAATCGGCTTCGTTGCGGCTCAAACCAAGCCTTCCAATCATGGAACTGTAATATTCGGTATAACTGACCGTTCCATTGCCATGTACATTAGGGTTCATGGTCAATTCACTGCGAAGATTGGCAATCTTTACTGCATTGCTATTATCACCCGGACCGGCAAATCCACCTGAACGGTAATTAAAATCGATCTGCAGATCTTCACTGTCATATCCGCTATGAAGCATCTGAAATGTTCCATTGACATAATCAATATGGTAATCAACATTTTCAACCAGAGGGGTTGTTGCTGTGGTCACAACCACAGTTCCTTCCAGAATATTTTTTGCCTCAACCAGAGGAGTGGCTGATGGATCGCGGTAAAGTTGTATCGGTGCTACTCCGAAATCATGCGCACCTGCCGGTGACAGATTCTGACTGGCTGGATGTGTTTCACCTCCGGAAGCTGCGGCAATATTACCAACATCCGAGAGTATTGATGCGCTGAGATTTATATTGGATGCACCGGTAGTGTTCGCATCAAAAAAGTCGATACCGGTAAAACCGTTAAGGTTAAATCCTCTCCTGTGAAGTTCGTTTACCTTTTCCACCAGACCGTTGGCCAAAGTGTCAAGCTGCTTCTGGTATTCTGGTATCACTTTATCCCGCGATTCCAGAAGCCCTTTTATCTGCCCTCCCTGAGGAGTAAAAATATTCTTGGAATTAGAAAAAACGAATACCGACTTCAAGTTGTGTACTTCCATCGGAAAGGCGGGTGGAAGTTGTTGTGGTTTCCAGTTCCTGATAAAAAACAGGAGAAACTATGATATTGCCCGATGTGGTAACCGTAATTTGTCCTGAATCGTTTTCAACTACTGATATATCCAGGATTTTAGAAAGATCCTTAAGTAGAAGATCTCTTCTGTCGCGACTGTCATTGGCGTTCTGATCGTTTAATTCTACGGTTCCGATCTCCATATTAAGATTATGAAGTTCTTTACATATCTCATTAACCTTATTGACCTGCTGTTGCAGTTCTTCATTTCTGGTCTGGCGTAAATTAACCAGTTCACCTGATACATTATGGAAAACATCGATAAGTATCTCTGCATTGGTTTTGACCATGGTTCTTGCTGATATATCAGATGGATTATTGGCCATATTCTGCCAGCTGTCAAAAAACTGGTCCACAAAATGGATCACTCCGGTATCGGATGGTTCGGTAAAAATGTTTTCAATACTTTCCAGGGCACTGCCTAATTGTTCATAATAACCGACTTCATGATTTTGACGCCGTATCTGTTCGTCAATAAAAATATTGCGCATCCGTTCGATGTTAACAATTTCAACTCCAATTCCGATCTGACCGTATGTGGAATCATACCGGTAGTCCGGTTGAAGATTGAGGCGTTTACGGGAGTACCCCTCGACATCCGCATTGGAAATGTTCTGCCCAGCTACATCCATCGCAAGCTGTGATGAAAACAACGCCCGGGTACCTACATTCAAAACAGATAATAAACTCATGATAATCCGCCTAAACTACTTTGTTAATGAGATTACGCCCTGATAAAGCGCAAGTTGCTTTGCCTTTCCCTCCATAGCGGATACTATTGGGAGAGGATTGCTGATAAATGGCAATATTACTATTAATAAATGACAGCGCATCCTGCAGAAGAATTTGGCTGGATGTATTGAGCTTGGAAATTTCGATAATCTGCTGCTTCAGTTTTGCTTGGACCGATGATAATCTTTTTTGCCAGACCTGTGGTATTTTCTGCAGAATTATATTCAATTTGGGAAATTCATCTTTAATTCCAAGTAATACAGCAATCTCTGATGAACACTCAATTCTCTCATCCTCTAACTTGGCAATCTTGTAAACCTGTTCATCATGCATGGCAGTGCAATTCTGAATTAATTGCAAATCTTCTGCTTTGATAGCTTCATTAAAAGTAACAGCTGTTTTAAGCAGATCCTGATGATGGTCACTTTCTTTAACTAAAATCGCTTCCAGTTTCTCTAACAACTTTTCCATGATCAATCCTTCTGCGAAAATCGTTGTTTAAGACGAAGTACTGAATCAACATATCCAACAGTTTCAGGGTAAGGGGGAATACCTTTGTATTTTTTTACTGCTGCCGGTCCTGCATTGTAGGATGCTAGAGCCAGCTTCTCATCACCGCCAAATTGATCCAGCATTTCACGAAGATACTTGACTCCGCCCTCTATATTTTCACTGGGATTAAACGGATGTGAAATACCCAACTCAGATGCAGTCTGGTCCATAAGCTGCATTAATCCTTTGGCTCCAGCTCTGGAGATTGCATAGGGATTGCCCCCGGATTCCTGAGCTATGACAGCGCAAACAAGATCCTTATCAACACCATACTTTTCTGCTTTTTGAGAAATGATAGAATCCCATTTTTTAGTTCTGGAGATACCGCTATAGAAATCGTTTTTTAAAGGATTAGCTGTTGGTGTAAATGATCTGTCAATCATGGGGAAATCTCTGGTTCCAAGGTTTTTAAGCTGGTCCAGAGAGTATTGGTCATTTTGTGAGCGCATCAGTTCCTTAAATACCAGATCTGAAAGTCCCAGTGATGATCTTGTACTGAGCATTTTTGCATATTCATCATCCAACATCTCAGTGTAAATCTTTTCGCCCATACCCATTGGGATAAGCGGGTTTTCACCAACCGTTTTTCGCATGGCCCGAAGCATCATCGAGGAAAATAATGATTCAAAATCCTGTGCTACTTTTTTTAACTGTTCCGGGCTATATCCCGAACCGGTAGTAACTGGCTGTGAAAACATATTCAATAGTCCTTTTGGACCTAAGGAGTACGCAATCAGTATGCCATGTGGTTAACTATATAAAAGACAATCAGTTAAGAATGAATATGGTGTAAGGAAGTAGGAAAAATATTCCCTGTCCGGGAAAAAAAAACCGCAAAACTAACCGGCTATCTGTTCTGGATTATGCTGGCTTAGAGCATTGGACTTTTGCCGGTAAATGTAATTGTAAACTCCGGATTTCATTACTGATAATGATCTCAAAATGATATGCGGCTGTCTGCTGAAATCGGTTTCTCTTTCTCTTTGTTGTTTAGCTGTAGAGAGTCTTTACGCTGGGGAAGAGAACCTGTAAGCCCGAAAAAACCTTGTTCATCAATAAGTTTGTGCAGATAGAGATTGTTAGCGATCACTCCAAGTCGCTTTCCCATAAAATTAGTCTTATGAAATGGTGTTAATTTTGAAGGCATAGCCAGAACGGCTGCAAGCCGTGCGGCTTCGCCTGTGGTCAACTGTGATGAACTTTTTTTAAAGTAATACAGGCTGGCCGCTTCACAGCCGAAAATATTTTTTCCCCATTGAGCATAATTGAGATAGAGCTCCAGAATGCGATCTTTGCCCAGGTAATGCTCCATCAAAAGCGCAAAGCCCAACTCTTTTATTTTGCGCTGAAAACTTTTCTCTCCACTAAGGAAGAGGTTTTTGGCGACCTGTTGAGTTAGCGTACTTGCGCCTCTTTTAAATTCTCCCTGCATTTTATTAAATTCTGTTGCCTGGATTATTGCCTCCAGGTCGATTCCCGGATGAGTATAAAATCCGTCATCTTCAGCAGCAATTACCGCCTTTTTCAGGTGATTAGAGATGGAATCCAGCGGAATGAAAATGTGCATAAGTGAATCGGGTTCACCTTCAGATGCCAACATTTGGCGATACCTGGACATATAAGCCGATTCGTGGGGATTGGAATTTTTAAAGTGCTGTACCTGCCTTATCGGGGTTATAGCCAGTTTGTAACCTTTGTAAATGACTACTGTTCCTATAACAGAAAACGCTACTGAATAGGTCAACAACAGTCCTGCGATTACAACCAGAGTTATTTTAAAAATATTAAAGCACAATTTTAAAGGATCGATTCGCATAGTTACGTTCCGGGCGGATAACCGTCTTTTTTAAAATCAGGTTGCGATTTTGTTGAAAAAAACAAATGATCCGGAATATAACTATTAAAAAGGATGGAAGCAAATAAGGTTGCTTGATTAGTGATTTAGCCAGTTTCAGACGGGATCTTTTATCCGGAATTCAAAATCAAAACCTTTGAGCTGATCGATCAGCTCCGCAAACTCCTCAATGGTTAGTCTGGTATTTTCCACTAAAAGGGCTTTATGATATTTAGAGTTCAGATCACCGTGGTGAGATTCGATTCGTCCGCAGAGACTTTTTTTCTCAATAAGTTTTCTGTTGATTAGATTGGAGTGATATTTTTGATTGATACCTTTTTTGATTTTTTCTTTAAGTAGCAGTTCGGCATACTCTACATCGGTATCAAAAGTAGAGATTAGATTAAAAGTATAACCTGGAGATGCATTTCCTGTCAATTCTATAGCTTCGGAAAGCAAGCCGGCAGGAATAGGGAACGAGGCAATTTTAAAATGATAATCTTTATGGAAATCATCTTTGATAAAGAAATCTGTACCCTCAGTGAGGGTATTCCGTATAAAGACATCGCTGTTAGTCTTCACAATGTTACTCCTTTGCGACGTATTTTTGCGGTTAAATTGATTAATACAGTTCTACATATATGTTCTTAAATATAAAATTGTTATCCGCTTAAAAAAAGAAGATTACAGAAATTAATAAAACCGCTGAGCCCGCCAGTCAAATTTGATTTATTGAGAAAGCTTTGTTTATAAGAATCCAGCTTAATTAATATCGTTTATAGCAAAAAACAGACCGTAACATTTTTCATTCTGAGAAACGGTATGGTTTAATAGTTGCATCATTTTTGCTGAAGGGCAGTAGTCTTTCTTTTTCAGGAGGCAGATCTCTTCAGATGAAACGTCTGTTTCTTTCCTTAAAAGCTTTTTACAAATTATGTTTTTGGGGGCTGCTGGGTGTATTTGGTAAACCGCTTTATGTTTCTGAATTGGTGGTGCAGATGAACCATGCTGGACCAGGGACTCTTGTAATTGCACTGATTACTACCTTTGTAGTTGGAATGGCACTTTCAATTCAGGTCCTTAACCAGTTTGAGGGATTGGGACTTGAAAGTGAAGTGGGAAGGGTAATCGGAGTATCGGTGATTCGAGAGATATGCCCGATAACACTGGCTTTGGTTTTTGCCGGGAGGGTGGGGTCGGGAATAAGTGCCGAGCTTGCTGGAATGGTACAAAGAGAACAGATTGACACTTTTCGGGCATTTGGAGTCAACCCCATAAAAAAACTGGTAACGCCAAGAATTTTTGGCGCTTTGATTATGCTTCCCTCATTAACCTTCATTGGGGATTATACCGCCATTATTGGAGGAGCCTTTATTACTACATTACAATATCATACCGATTCTCAACTGTACTGGAGTTCTATCAGGTCAATTTTAGACCTTAAGAATACCATCTTTGGTGTGGTTAAACCCTTTGTTTTCGGTTTTTTAATCGCAACTATCAGTTGTCATGTAGGATTGAGGTCCCAGGGTGGAAGTCTGGGGCTTAAGAGTGCTGCCACCAAAAGCTATGTATTATCTACAGTAACAGTTATGATCTCCGACTTTCTGATTACAAAGGTGATCTGGATATTCTTCCCTTAGGAGAATGATGATTACATTTAAAGATGTCTGGTTATGGCAGGAGATGCGCCCTGTTATTAAAGGGGTGAGTCTGAATATCAATTTAAGTGAAAAGGTGGCGATTCTGGGGCCAAGCGGCTCTGGGAAAACCACTATTCTTAAATTGATTTTAGGCCTTCTGGTTCCAGATAGTGGTCAGGTACTTTTTGATAATATCGATTTAGCTGCTTTAAAAGAGGATAAACTGGACAAAATCCGTCTTCAATTCAGTATTGTATTTCAAGAGGGGGCATTGTTTGATTCACTTACAGTCAGAGAAAATGTTGCTTTTTATTTCAGGGAACATACCAGCTTTGATTTCGGTCAGATTAATGAACAGGTTGATTTGCTTTTAAGGACCGTTGATCTGCAATCAGCAGCTGAATTGATGCCTGAGAAGCTCAGTGGTGGAATGAAACGCCGGGTTGCTATTGCCAGATCACTGGCAGTTTCGGGTGCACAGATGTTTCTCTATGATGAACCCACAAGCGGACTTGATCCGGTAAATGCAGATATTATCCGTGGATTGATCTGTGATGCGGCTACTAACGGTAAAGGCTTTATAATCGTTACCCATGAGATTTTTGATGCTCTTTCAATGGCTTCCAGATTCATGTTTCTTAAGGATGGTCAGATTCTTTTCGACGGCGTTAAGGATACTTTTTTAAATTCACAGGTGCCTCAGTTAATGGAGTTTTTACATCCATATAAATACATTTTGGACAAATTATAAATGAAAGTTCAATCATGAAACAACCAACCCCACACATTCTTTCCTGGTCTGAGCTAAAGTTGGCTGTATTTATGTCGGTTATTTTAGTGCTGGTGGTTTTCAGTATCTTCTTTTCCGGGCTGGTAAGTTCAATATTCCGTCAGAACTTTCCTCTTGTGATAACCATTTCTGATGTGGGGGGCTTAAAGATTGGGGCTCCGGTATGGCTTCAGGGGGTTACAGTGGGAAAGGTCGATAGAATCGATGTGTTATCGAAAAACCAGATAATTATTGTGCGGATAGATAAAAAATATCAACCATTTCTCTATAATGATGCTCATGCAGAAGTCAAAGCGGTAGGCTTATTGGGCAGTAAATACGTGGAGCTTATCAGGGGAAACAAATCAAGCGGTGCCATAAAAACAAAACAGAAAATTGAGGGCAGACTGGTTGATCCATTGAAAAGCATGGATGAAAACCTGAGCAAAACCATAAAGCAACTCTCCATGCTTATCGACAGTATCAACAATGGTAGAGGGACTGCCGGGGCTTTGATAAATGATACTGCTTTGGCTGCCGATGTAAAAGGAACTTTGCAAAACCTGCGTCTGCTTATTGATCAAATCAGAAAAAATCCCAAGGAATTTTTCAAAGTGGAGATTTTCTAACTCATTGTATAAAGTTTAAACCGATGATTCAGCCTTAATCTGAATCACCGGTCTTTTTTTTTAATCTTTAATCTTAAATCTGCAATTACTATGCGCCTCTTATCCGTTTTTTCTCAATGTAGCGGCATATGTTTGTAATTGAATCGAGATTTTCTGGAATCAGCTCATCATCTTTGACTTCGATTTGAAATGACTGCTGGATAAAATTTACCAATTCCAGGATACCGGTGGAATCGATAATTCCTTTTTCCATAAAAGAGTCGGTAGCAGAGAAGTTTATTGCACTGGAGTTTAAAAGAAAGTTTTTATGAATAAAATCTTTTATGGATGATTCCAGGCTGGTACTGAGATCAGACATAAATTCCTCTTTTCATTATTTGATTAGAATCAATCACTTACTATATAATGCCTTATCAAAGAATGTGCCATTTCAATTTTTAAGCTCGTTAAGATACTGCAAATAGTTTTTGTTAAGCTTGAGCCATTGATTTATCACTGATTTTCCAAGAAATTTCATGACAAAGGGATAAAAGGATTGCATTGGAACAAGAGAATAGCTTTTAACGATTTTTATCAGATCATTGAGGGCATTTGAATAGCTGTAGAAGGATTTAAAGCTGTTAAGCATTCCATATTGAAGTTCCAGGGGAGACATATTTTTGGGCTGGAATACCACGTGCAGTCCGTCATAATAGCTCCAGTTTTTGTGCAGTAATCTTCCCTGGTATTCGAATCGCTGATATAAGTCGGTTCCTGGAAGGGGAGTCAGGACGCTATATTGTACGTAGCTGAGGGCATTTTCTTTACAGAAGCGTGGTGTTGAATGGAAGATTTCCTTGTGGTCAGGATCATTACCCAGCATGAACATTCCATGAACCTGGATTCCGTTATTTTGGAAAATTCTGATGCTTTGGATGATATCGTTGGTATTTTGTTTTTTTTCCATATTCTCCAGGCTGGCTTGATTGATGGATTCCAGCCCGATAAAGACGATGCGGCACCCTGCGCGGTACATTTTTTTTACCAGTTGAATATCTTTGGCAGCATCGGTTCGAACCTGTGCCGACCAGTTTTGGTTAAACCGGTATTTTAATAGCTGATCTAACAGTGTATGGGTTCTGGAGGGTAGAGCTGCAAAGTTATCATCAACAAAGAAGATCCACCTCTTTTTTAATTGAAACAGTTCATCCAGTACTCTTTCTATGCTTTGAGTGCGATAACCTCTTCCAAACATTTTGGTTACAGAGCAGAAATTACAATGGTAGGGACAACCCCTTGAAGTCATTATAGGCCAGATTGTCATTTTTTCATGATTTTTCAGTAAAGAGAAATCTGGTATGGGAATAGAATCAAGATCATTAAGCGGAGTGCCTTTTATTAATGGGTTTTTATTTTGGCCGTTAAGGATGGTTAAGAAGACCGATTCTGCTTCACCGGTGACTACCTGATTGAATTCTGAACCTGGATCAGAGGGAAGCATGGATGCATGAATTCCGCCGATTATTGCATGTGAATTAAGATGATTTTGTCTGCGGATATGATGATATTCTTTGGCGATCTCTTTTCCTCTTTGGATGGTGGCAGTAATGCAGCTGAGACAGAGAATATCTGCGTTTTTAAGTTCCTGGGGATAGATATGTCGGCCCAGGATATTTTCGTTAAGGATGGAAACGTTATAGCCGGCCTTTTTAGCCATAGTGGCAAGCTGAATGATGCCCAATAGGGGAATATTCATAAATTTGGCAAAAATGTTGCAGGGTGCGCCCATTGGTTCGATAAACAATATGTTTTTCATTTTGTTCTCCGTTTTTTCTGTTTAGAAGAATCCCGCAATCTTTGTACCAATTCTGCATTGACACTGGAACACACCTTGCATTGTTAAACATCAAGAGTTACCGTTATTCACCTTTTTGTTTGAGAGTCTTCTATGGAACAGGATGGAAGAAAAAGGATTGTAATTGAAAATGTAAAGCCAGCGGTTGGTGCTGGGTTTGCGGTAAAAAGGATAGAAGGGGAGATGTTTAAGGTATCTGCAGATCTTTTTTGTGACAGCCATGACTCCATCGGGGGAGATGTGCTTTACAAAAAAAGTTCAGATAGCCAATGGAGCAGCTCTCATTTACATATGGTGGATAATGACCGATGGGAGTGCAGTTTTCATCTGGCTGAGGCTGGTACATATCTTTATACTGTCAGAGCGTGGGTTGATCATTTTCAGTCCTGGCAGCATAACCTGGTCAAAAAATTTGGTGCCGCTCAGAATATCCATATGGAGTTGCAGATTGGGGCTCAATTGCTTTTAGCTGCTATCGACAGAGTTCCTCTTCCCCTTTCTTCTTCTTTGCAAACCAGAGCTGAATTACTGCTCCAGGAAATTGATCCTGCCAGAGCGGTTCTTCTGGCTACCGATAAAGAGATCACTGCAGTTCTCAGGGCTTATCCGGATCTGAGTTTATCTCAGATTTTCCCGAATGAATATAAAGTGGTGGTAGAGAGGAAAAAAGCATTATTCAGTACCTGGTATGAAGTTTTCCCCAGGTCCTGTAGCAGCCGTGAGGGGACAAGTGGTACTTTCAGGGATTGTGAGAGGCGTTTACCTCTTATTGCACAGATGGGTTTTGATGTGCTTTACTTACCACCAGTTCATCCGATCGGGATGACAAACCGGAAAGGGAAAAACAATTCCTTAATTACAGAGCAAGCTGATCCTGGCAGTCCCTGGGCTATCGGTTCTGATTTGGGCGGCCATAAAGCAATCGAGCCGTCTTTAGGTACAATAGAAGATTTTATAGATCTAATTAATGCTGCCACTTCTTACGGAATAGAAATCGCAATGGATATCGCATTTCAATGCTCTCCGGATCATCCATATATCAAAGAGCATCCGCAATGGTTTAAAACACGTCCTGATGGTACCATTCAATTTGCTGAGAATCCTCCAAAAAAATATCAGGATATTGTTCCGTTTGACTTTGAAACAGATGACTGGAAAGAGCTCTGGGATGAACTTAAGTCTATTGTATTCTTCTGGTTAGACAAGGGAGTCCGGATCTTTAGAGTTGATAATCCCCATACAAAACCTTTTTCATTCTGGCAATGGCTTATTGCCCAGGTGAGAGAAAAATATCCGGATGTAATATTTCTTTCTGAAGCTTTTACCCGGCCCAAAATAATGTACCGACTGGCAAAACTGGGTTTTTCTCAATCCTATACCTATTTTACCTGGCGGGATACCAAGTGGGAGCTTACCGAGTATTTTGAGCAGCTCTCAAATTCTCAATTATCAGATTTCTTTCGCCCCTGCCTCTGGCCTACGACACCCGATATCCTTCCCCAGTATCTTCAGTTTGGTGATGAACGGGCTTTTGGGGTACGGTTGGTACTGGCCGCAACTTTATCGTCAAGTTATGGAATCTATGGTCCTTCCTTTGAGCAGGCCGTAAATCAGGCCCCACCGGGTAAAGAGGAATTTTCGAATTCTGAAAAATATGAAATAAAGCACTGGGATTGGATTAAAGGGGAGAGGCTCCAGAAGCTGATAACCATTATGAACAATATCCGGCAACAGAATCCGGCACTTCAGGATTTTAAAAATGTTAAATTCTTTCCTGTAGATAATGAATTTCTGCTGTTTTATATAAAATCTACAGATGATATGTCAAATGTTATTATGGTCGTTGTAAATTTAGATCCTTTTCACAGTCAATCCGGCAAACTGCACATCCCTCTCTCATTTCTGAATATCAAACCCGGACAGCCATATCTTTTAGAGGATCAAATTGGCAAAGATCGTTTTATCTGGAGTGGCGCTGAAAACAGTATCACGGTTGACCCGTTAAGCACCCCTGCATTTGTGTTCAAAATATATCGACAGTTTCATAAGGAGACCATGTTCGATTATTATTGATCTAATCACCAAAGGGAAACATGATATCATGACACATCAGAGAAACATTTATGTCCCTGGGGAGACTCACGTTGAAGAAGATTATCTCTGGTATAAAGATGCAATTATTTATGAACTTCATGTGCGGGCGTTTCGTGATCATAATGGGGATGGAATAGGTGATTTTAAAGGTCTTATAGAAAAACTTGATTACCTGTATGATTTGGGTGTTACTGCTATATGGCTACTGCCGTTTTATCCATCACCTCTAAAAGATGATGGCTATGATATATCAGATTATTTGAATGTTAATGTGGATTATGGCACACTGCGTGATTTTAGAGAGTTTCTCAAGGCTGCTCACAAAAAGGGTATTAGGGTTATAGCGGAGCTGGTGTTAAATCATACCTCATCTGAGCACATCTGGTTTCAACGTGCACGCAGGGCTAAGCAGGGGACCGGGCTTAGAGATATGTATGTATGGAGTAATCAGGCTGACAAGTATAAAGATGCAAGGATCATATTTAAAGATTTTGAAGCATCCAACTGGAGTTGGGATCCGGTTGCACAATCTTATTTCTGGCATCGATTCTATTCTCACCAGCCAGATCTTAACTTTGAAAATCCCATTGTAGAAAAGGCATTGTTCAGGGCTATAGATTTCTGGTTTTCAATGGGTATTGACGGATTAAGGCTGGATGCAGTTCCATATCTTTACGAAAAAGACGGCACCAATTGTGAAAATCTTCAGGAAACTCATCTGTTCTTACGAAAACTACGTTCTCATGTAGATTCCAGATTCTCAAATAAGATGCTTCTGGCCGAGGCAAATCAATGGCCAGAGGATGCGGTTGCCTATTTTGGTAATGGTGATGAGTGCCACATGGCGTTTCATTTTCCATTAATGCCTCGCATGTTTATGGCTCTTCAGATGGAAGATTGTTTTCCTGTTGTGGATATTCTCAAATCTACTCCTGCACTGCCTCCTGGATGTCAATGGGCTACTTTTTTACGCAATCACGATGAATTGACTCTTGAAATGGTTACCGATGAGGAACGCGATTACATGTACAGAGTTTATGCCAGGGATACCCGTGCTAAAATCAATCTGGGCATTAGAAGAAGGCTGGCTCCGCTTCTATCAAATTCCAGACGTAAAATTGAACTGATGAACGTTTTGCTTTTTTCTTTACCTGGTACTCCAATAATTTACTACGGTGATGAAATTGGTATGGGTGATAATTTTTATCTGGGGGATCGAAACGGGGTACGAACCCCTATGCAATGGGGACCAGACCGCAATGCCGGTTTTTCAGAAGCAAATCCGCACCGGTTATTTCTTCCAGTCATTATCGATCCTGAATATCATTTCGAGACTATCAATGTGCGCAATCAGATCGGAAGTTTCTCCTCTCTTTTGTGGTGGATGAGAGGAATTATCGCTATGCGCAGAAGATTCCGGGCATTTTCCAGAGGTGATTTGGAAATTCTACCATCCGATAACTCCAAAATTCTGTCATTCTGCCGTCGTTACGAGGATGAATTAATATTGGTCATTGTAAATCTATCCCGGTTCAGTCAGTTGGTTCATATTGACATGCCTCAGTATAGCGGCCTTATCCCGGAAGAAGTCTTCGGGAAAACTATTTTCCCTATTATAAAAGATACCCCTTACATGCTTACTATCGGGCCATACGATCATTACTGGCTTTTACTGGGTAAAAACAGCGAAGAAATAGGAATTGTTGAGGAGCGGATACCGGCTATGAAACTTAAGAAAAACTGGGAATCCATTTTTTCCGGAAAGGCGCGTCAAATTCTGGAAGAGAAGCTTTTGTCGCGATATCTGATGCACTGTCGTTGGTTTGCATCTAAAAGCAGAAAAATCAGTAAAACCACTATTATAGAAGAAATCAGCCTGAATTTTGATTCCACTGATTCTTCTAAACTTTTGATAATTAAAGTAAACTTTACCGAAGGTGCAGATGAAAATTATCTGTTGCCAGTTGCATTTGAGAAGAAAACTGCTCCTGGTGGGTTGACTGAGCAATATCCTCAGGCGGTGATCTCTGAGCTTTTGATTGATGATCAGGAAGGTGTTCTTTACGATGGAATGTATAACGAGAAAGTGCATCAGATACTCTTTGCAATAATTAATGGAAAAAAGAGAATCAAGGGGCTTGGCGGAGAACTGGTAGGTGTTGCCGGACGCAATCTTAAGGCTATCTCCGAGAATCTTCCACCGGTGCTGCTCAGCCATCCATTGAAAGTCGAACAGAGTAATACTGCGATAGTTTTTGATGAAACATTTTTTATGAAATTGTATCGTAAGCTTGAAGAGGGTACCAATCCTGAGCTGGAAATATTGCAGTTTTTATCTGATGAGGTTCAGTTCACCCACATTCCGCTTTTTGCCGGTGCTATTGAATACCGTTCTGAACGAACTCAGCCTCAGACCGTGGCCATCATGCAAGGATATGTTGAGAACAGCGGCAATGCATGGAGTTACACATTAGGCGTAATTGCCAGATTTTTTGAGCAGGTACTCTCTGATTCCTATGGTATGGAAAATCTGCAGCAATCATTTCCCTCATTATTTTTGACTAAAATCAGCGATGTTCCTGCTATAATCAGAGATAAGGTGGGGGAACTTTTTCTGGAAATGATTTCTTTACTAGGGAAAAGGTCTGCTCAGATGCATAAAGCATTGAGTCTTTCACAGAATAATACTCAGTTTGATCCTGAATCATTTTCTCAACTTTATCAGCGTTCTCTTTATCAATCTATGCAGGGATTGGTCCAACGGACATTCCAATCCCTGGATAAAAATATCAAGACGATCCCTGAAAATTACCGGTCTTTAGCTGAAATTGTACTGGAGAATGAAGGAAAAGTTCTGGAAATAATGAAAAAAATTGTTCAGCGGAAAATCACTTCCACCAAGATACGCATTCATGGTGATTATCATTTAGGACAGGTACTTTACACAGGAAAAGATTTCGTGATTATGGATTTTGAAGGAGAGCCGGCACGTCCGTTAAGCGAGCGTAAATTAAAAAGATCTCCCTTCAAGGATGTTGCCGGGATGATCCGTTCCTTTCATTATTCTACCTACAGCACTCTTTTATTAAATCCTACCTTTCGTCAAGCAGATTTCCCGCAGTTAGAGAGCTGGATTTCCCCTCTTTATAATTACATAAGCGGAGTATTTCTGGAATCCTACCTTAAGGAATCAGGTGATGCATCCTTTGTGCCCAGAGATAATGAACAGATAATAATCCTGCTTCAGATTTTCCTTCTTGAAAAGGCGGTTTATGAGCTGGGTTATGAAATGAACAACAGGCCTGAATGGGTGATAATTCCTTTAAGGGGGATACAAAGCCTTTTAAAAGACAATAAACTCTCTGACTCAGTATAAATTATCGGATATATACAATGGTGCAGTTGCTATGATGAGAGGTTGGAGATGAAAATTGGTGCAGTTTATCAAGGCAATAGAAAGTGTTCATTTACAGTCTGGGCTCCTTTTATAAATAGTGTTTCTTTAAAGATAATATCACCTGTTGAGCGTCTTATCCCTATGGAAAAGAGTAATGGGGGGTACTGGAGTATTTCTGATGTAGATGCTAAGCCTGGGGATCGTTACTATTACTGTTTGGATGATAAACTGGTACGTCCTGATCCTGCATCACAGTATCAGCCTGAGAATGTCCACGGACCTTCGGAGATTGTAGATCATATTTCTTACAAATGGCATGATTCTCAATGGATGGGGATACCACTGGAAAAGATGATTATTTACGAGCTTCATACTGGTACATTTTCCACAGAGGGGACTCTTGGTGGGGTTTTGCATAAATTGGATTATCTTTTAGAGCTGGGAATTAATGCAATAGAACTGATGCCTCTGGCTCAATTTCCTGGCGAGCGAAACTGGGGTTATGATGGGGCGTATCCATTTGCTGTGCAGTCCACTTATGGAGGTCCTGTCGCGCTTAAAGATCTGGTTGATGCGTGCCATTGCAGGGGTATAGCTGTAATCATGGATGTGGTTTACAATCACCTGGGGCCGGAAGGTACGTATGTCCTTGATTATGGCCCTTACTTTACCAATAAATACAGCACTCCATGGGGTGATGCTATTAATTTTGATGGCCCCTACAGTGATGGGGTAAGATACTTTTTTATTCAGAATACCCTGAACTGGTTCGAAAATTATCATATAGATGCTTTACGTCTAGATGCAATTCAGGGGATTTTTGATTTTGGTGCTAAGCATATTCTTCAGGATCTTGCCGAAAATACTGAACGTTTTTCTGCTTCAGGGCGTAAACGGTATCTTATTGCAGAAAGCGATCTGGATGATGTAAGGGTGATTACTCCCATAAACCAGAATGGTTATGGAATCGATGCACAATGGCATGATGATTTTCATCATTCTCTGCAGGCTATTTTAACAGGAGAGAAAAAAAACTATTATGCTGATTTTGGAGAATTAGCTCAGCTGGTGAAAGCCTATCGTGATGGATTTGTATATACATGGACCTATTCTGAAAATCGTAAGAGGCATCATGGAAGTTCATCTTCTCAGATTCCCGGAAAACAGCTGGTGATATGTCTTCAAAACCATGATCAGATTGGTAACCGTCTTTTTGGAGAACGGCTCTCCATGATGATTTCTTTCGAGGCTTTAAAACTTGCTGCTGGAGCTTTATTTACAGCACCATACATTCCTTTGCTATACATGGGTGAGGAGTTTGCTGCAGATACTCCTTTTCAATACTTCATTAGTCATTACGATCAGGATCTGGTTAATGCGGTTCGTGAAGGGCGTGCCAGGGAATTCGGACAGATGCATCAGAACAACAATTCACCCGATCCCCAGGATCCAGAAACATTTTTCAGGTGCAAACTGGATTGGATTAGCATCGATCAGCAGAAACATCAGATTATGCTTAAATATTACAGACATTTGATCTGCTTAAGAAAAACTGTTCCAGCATTGAAATTTCTGGAAAAGAAAAACCTGGAAGTAACCGGTTATGAAAAGGAAAAGGTTTTAATTATATCCAGGTGGCACGAAAATAATTCAATTTGTGCAATAATGAATCTAAGTGACAGGCTTGTTAATTTGTATATAGACAAAGTACCGATTCCCGCAAAAAAATTGATAGATTCCACAGAGTTACAGTGGGCTGGAGATGGCAGCTCTATACCAGATGAATTTTACAGCAAAAGAGAATACCGTCTTTCTCCTTACTGCTTCTTACTTTATGAAAATATCTGACTTCAAGTGTTGGCTATCTGTTTTTCTTTTATTTGTTGTTTCTGAGGCAGTGCCAATGGTGTCCTCTTTTTACGGAATTTGTTAACATATACAGCACTGAGTCCATAAAGCAGAAGCATAAAAATAATAACATTCGTTGGAGAGTGTAAAAAGCTGTAATATCCGAATCCCTTTTCAAAAGCAAATGTAATAAGGGTTATCAATGGTATGTGCAGAAGATAGGGATAAAAAGAACATTTGCCAATATTCCGGATAAATGAAAGTCCCAGAATTCTGGAAATGATTCCCTGCTCAGCAGCCATTATATAAAGTAAAACAAAATAAAAAGGTAACACATAGAAATGGTATGCCAGATACGAATTGAGTGAGGGATCGACTGTATGAAATGACAATAATTTATAAATACTCCAAAGGGAAAGTATACTTATAAGATCACTAAAAAGGGCAGAAGTAAAAGACTTCGGTCTGTTTGATAATTGGTAAAAACGGGCTAACAGCATTCCTGTTAAAAATTCAAAAAAGCGTATTGGGGCAAACATATGAAAAAAATGATATAACTTTTCTGGTGTTCCAAGCACGCCATAAAGAAGACCCCAAAGTAGCACAGGCATACAGGAGAAAAATGCAAGAGTGAGCGATAGTCGTTTTTTGTTGATAGATACGACGAGTCTCAATGCCGGACCAAACAGAAGATAACACAGGAAGAATGCGGAAAGAGCCCAGGATGGAGTATTAAGTGTATAGCTGAAAAATGGAAAAAAAGAATAAAGCAATGAAAGGTGAATAAGTGATGAGTAGATAAGTTTTATAAGATTAAAATCCTCATTTGCGCCATATCTGATCACAAACATGATTATCATGGTAACAGTAGTGATAATATGGAGTGGGAACAATTCTGAGAATCGTTTGCGTAGAAATGGAAGAGTTTTAAAATTCTGTGCTTGAGATGTAAATTTTATTGTAAATATGAAACCTCCCAGTAAAAAAAAGATACTGGCATGAAATGCCGGTCCTTTTATCAACTTGAAAAGCCACCCTGGAGTGCCATTAAGGTTGTTTAGCCCACCTATTCCTTCGAGGTGGAGAAGTACGATGTTGATTGATGCTAAAAGTCTTAAGCCATCTATGGAGCGAAAATATTTGGGTGATGTTTTAATTGTGTTATCTGCCATTATTATAATTCAGAAATAATCATTTATAAATTGAGTAGAAGTTTTTGAAAGTAATCGATTCATACTCCGCTTCTTTTGATAGAAGCCCGATACAGCCTATCATTAATAGCTCTTCCTAAACCTTCGTCCGGTACTGGTTCTGCGATTATCAGGTCCAGTCCTGCGGCATCCAACCTGCGTAATGCTGCAAAGAGATTGCATGCAGCTTCGTTTAGGTTGCCGGTTTTGGACAAAATTTCTACTGTTGTGAAATGATCAGTTAATTCTTTTTCTTTGAGGGTCAAAAGTCCGATCTTCTGGTTGTTTTGACTGATAGTAGCAGTCTGGATTAGTTGAAGCGGTGTTAATGGCGCGTAATGGCGCAGGCATCTTCCTGGAGATGCATTCTTGTGATCGGAGATATCTGGGATTATTATTTTACCGATCTCTTTCTGGATCGATTCCAGGGATAAACCTCCTGGTCGCAAAAGTAGAGGATCATCATACATAAAGGAGATTATAGTTGACTCCACACCGATGCTGCAATTGCCACCGTCAAGAATCATATCTACGCTGTCATTCAGTTGTTCTGAAACATGCGCAGCGCAGGTGGGACTTATCGATCCGAATTTGTTGGCACTTGGGGCTGCAACCGGTTTACCACTAAGAGAGATCATGGTACGGGCAGTTTCGTTGTCTGGCATACGTATACCTACGCCTGGAAGGCCTGAAGTTACGATGTCAGCAATGATCTCCTGTTTTTGTAAAATCAAGGTCAGCGGGCCCGGCCAGAATTTCTCGATTAAAATAGCTGCTTTGGGGGGGACTGATTTAACCACTTGGCTTATCTGGTTATGTTCTGCAATATGGACTATGAGTGGGTCTAATTTTGGGCGTTCTTTTACTTCAAAAATTCTGGCTACTGCAGCAGGATTGGTAGCATCTGCACCCAGGCCATAGACTGTTTCGGTTGGAAAAGCGACTAAACCACCTCTTCTGATAATAACTGCTGCTTCAGAGATATTTCCCAAGACATGATCCATAGGTAATTTGGACAACCGTAATTAACTTTTAACCCGGTAGTCTATCCTCCATTTTTATAAAGCTTTGTTTTTCAGGTCCGACATAAACCTGGCGGGGTCTGTAGATTTTACCGCTCTGTGTTTCTGCGGTTTCTTTCCAATGTGCAATCCAGCCTGGTAAGCGGCCAATGGCAAACATCACAGTAAGCATATTGGTTGGTATACCGATTGCCCTGTATAAAATACCGGTGTAGAAATCTATGTTTGGATATAGTTTTCGTGATATAAAGTATTCGTCTTTTAATGCAATTTCTTCAATGGCAGCTGCTATTTCCAGAAGTGGATCATCGATTTTCAGATATGGTAGTAATGTGTCACAGAGTTCTTTGGCCAGTTTGGCCCTGGGGTCATAATTTTTATAAACAGCATGCCCAAATCCCATAAGCCTGAAAGATGATGATTTATCTTTTGCCAGGTTGATGTATTTGGTAACATTACTGTTATCGGCTTTAATTTTTTGAAGCATTTCTATGACTGCCTGATTTGCTCCGCCATGTAGTTCTCCCCACAGAGCACTAATTCCCGCAGAAATTGCAGCATAAAGATTTCCTCGTGCACTGGCAACCAGTCTTACGGCTGAAGTAGAAGCGTTTTGTTCATGATCTGCATGCATAATCAACAGCTTATTGAGGGCTGAAACCACCACCGGATCGGGGTCATAGGATTTAACCGGTGATGAAAACATCATATTGAGAAAATTCGCACAATATGTAAGATCCTGTCTGGGGTAGATAATAGGTTCTCCTCTGGATTTTTTGTACGAATAAGCGGCAATAGTGCGCACTTTAGATATAAGGCGTGCTGCTGTAATATCAAAATTAGGATCCCCTTCCATTATGTGCGGATAAAAGCTGAAAAGAGATGTTACCATTGCTGAAAGAATGGACATGGGGTGAGAGTTGGGGGGAAATCCGGTAAAAAAATGCTGCATGTCTTCATGGATTAATGAATGCTCATTAAGATATCTGCTGAATTGCAGCAGTTCCTCTTTTATTGGCAGTTTCCCATGTACCAATAAATAAGCTACTTCGACAAATGTGCAGTTACGGGTAAGGCTCTCGATGTCGTACCCACGATACATTAGTTGACCGCGTTCGCCATCTACGTAAGTTATGCTGCTCCGGCACACAGCAGTATTGGCCATTCCATTATCATAGGTGACTACACCAGTGAGTTCTCTGAGTTGTGATATATTGATACCCGCAGGGCCTGCGGTAGATTCAACTACAGAAAGTTCTGTTTCTTTATCACCAATTATTAATTTGGCTCCAGTTATGGCATTCTGGCTTTGTCTATTCTGGATCGATTCATTTTGGTTGACCAATGTACTCATTATAACTCCGGATTTGTACTCCTTATTAAGTGAAGTTTCCATAAAAAAGGACTAACTGGAACCTGTTAAGAGCTCCGGTCAGTCCTTAATATTCAAATAAATTTTTCAAGCTCTCTCTATTACTGCCATACCTGAATCAAAATCGGTTTAGAAATGTCTAAATCCTGATAAATATAACAGAAATTCAGATTACTGTCAATGGAAGATAGATGTTGTTTTAATCTCAGAATTCCGGGTAAGAAACATATTCCTATTTTTTGATAATTTTTCTTCTCATCCAGAATTGATCAGGATGGAGAATGGCATTGCCATTGCTTACTTATTGCAGTATTTATCAAATTTTTAATTTTTTATTTAAAGGGAGATATCATGGAAAACAGGTCATTTAATCTGATCAAAGCAACTGCTCCTTTCCAATTACCACCGCTTCCATATTCTTATACTGCTCTGGCACCTTATATTTCTGAGAAGACATTGTCATTTCACCATGATAAGCATCATCAGAAATATGTAAACACTACAAATGAGCTAATTAAGGGAACTGAATTTGAGAAATTCAATCTCGAAGAAATAGTTAAGGCTACAGCTGGAAATGCAGTATCGCTAAAACTTTTCAACAATGCGGCTCAAAGTTATAATCACTGGTTTTACTGGAATTGCATGAAGCCTGATGGAGGTAAAACTCCTCAGGGAAAAATAAAAGAAGCCATTGATTCATCTTTTGGAAGTTATGATACTTTTGCCAAAGAATTTTCCACGATGGCAAATGAGCAGTTTGGTAGTGGTTATGCCTGGCTTGTTAAGGATGGTAACAAGCTGATAGTGACCAAAACTTCAAATGCAGATAATCCATTTGCTCATAACCAGAAACCGATTATAGGAATCGATGTCTGGGAACATGCTTATTATCTGGACTATCAGAATAAACGTCAGGATTATGTTATGGCATTTATTA
>DATAMG010000036.1:0-2610 GCA_036260705.1 Chitinispirillaceae bacterium
AAATGGAATGAATTTTATGATCAGAAGTGGATTGACTGGGAGCCGATAAACGGATGGATAGATCGAATGGATGAACCTTCACATGCAAACGATTACTGGGCAGATGCTGCTAAACCACCTTTAAATGGCTGTTTTAACTGGCGTGGTGATGGGTATATATGGGGAACAACAGAACACTATTCTCCTGTATGTACGTTAGCCGTATCAGTCAGTGATTTCAAAGGGGTTCCGGTTGACGGTGCAAGAATCATAATCGATGCCGATGGTGTACCCGGCAATTTCTTAACTGCAGGCTGGACCGGAAGCGATGGACGATGCAGGTTTCTGCTTGGAGATGGCATTTCAGCTTTTACTGCTTCAGTTAGTAGCCCTCTTGGCAATATAAATCAGACTACAGTTATCAGAAATTCGGTTATTGGCAAAAGATATGACTGGACTCCGAAATTAATTTCTTCGGTTTCTGAGCTTAGAATGCAAAAATCTGATTTGTCGAATGAATCTGTAAATGACGGGGAGTGGAAAATAGAATATTCAATCGATGCCAGCCGGGAACTGGTTTATGGTAAGCATGAGTATGAGTTGTATGATTATTCTTTTCCCTGTACATTTTCTGATGAGAGGCAGACCGGTAGAGTTGACATGTTTATTTGTGATTCCCTGAATTTTTCATTGTACACAGAAGGAAAACCTTTCAGTGCCCAAACCATAAAAAAAGATTTAACAGTTGCCGATAGTTTTTTTACCTTTTCGAATCAGCATGATCTCTGGTATTTGGTATTATCAGGTGAAAGAAAGAGTGTAAATACTGCAGTTGCTAATTTATCGATCAGGCTGTATCAGAGTGATTCTTCCAGTATACGTTGTAAAACACCGGCAGCAGCTCCTTTTTTTTCGATTCAATCGCGGGGAATGATTTTCGGTTTCAACGGATCATTACAGGCAAGAGGACGTCTGACTTTGGAACTGTATAGTCTACTTGGAAAAAAGGTTGCAGTACTATTTGATGAAAATATAAAGCAAAGCAGAATTCAGTTATCGTTTGATCTGAGTTTTCTTCCTTGCGGAATATACTTTTGCCGGATGAATTTTGCAGGAAGATCTTACGGTACACGTGTGGGGATTTTCAAATGAGTTTATACGGAATGAAATTATTGATTAGAAAAGTCGAAGTTGAAGATTTTCCAGTTATTTTTGAACTGCTGAAGCAGTTGTGGCCTGATAATCTGCGTGATTACCAGAAAATGCTTATCGTATATAAACAAAATTTGTGTTCTGATTACAAACGACTTATCTGTGCAGAATTTCAGAAACAATTAATCGGATACTGTTCTTTAACGATTAAAAATAACCTTTGGCAGCAGGGATACTTAGGTAATATAGATGAGCTGATTATTGAAGAAAAATTCAGAGGGCAGGGGATTGGCAGGCAGATGCTGGAAGAGATAACCAGAATTGCCAGGAATGAGGGTTGTGTGCAGCTGGAGTTGGATTCGGGATTACACCGTGAGAAAGCGCATGAATTTTACAGGGCTGCAGGGTTCAATTCCCGAGCTTATCTGTTTTCTAAATCGATAAGATAAAAGGAAAATCAAAGAACGGGAGAAAAAATGAAAAGTTACTGGAATATCGGTTTCCTGATATTGATAACTTATAGTGCAGTTTTTTCTGAAAATATTATCCCTGATATGTTTCCGCTTGCTGTCGGGAATTACTGGAAATTTTCGCTAAAAACCGGCGGTACCATAACTTACACTATTACAGAGACAGTTGATGATTCCTTTGTCTGTACACAACAGACTTCTTCGAATGGGTTTACATATGGCGATACATTCAGATTTGTTTCCTACGATGTTCTTGGTCATTTTAATAATCCATTGTATAGAGATCTCTCCGGTGCAATCTGGGGACCTCATTGTGCACTGATACAAAAAAAGACGATTAAGACAGATGCAGGTATATTCGATGAAACATATGATTATCCTGTAACATGGGGACATCCAAGTGGTGGAAATCGTAACATGATAGTGGCACCTGGTGTAGGTCCGGTTGCCATTGCATATAATGAAAATATATGTGATGAGCCTCCCTGTCTGGATACTTTTGCATTTATCAAAAGTTATCAAATTAATAAAGCACCTGAGGTTGTATGGTTTGATAATTCAGGTACAGCAAGCAATGACTCTTTATTTTTGTTCAGTTATTTCAAAGGAGACAGCGGATTGGTTGAGTTCGAAATGGATCAGGGAGGATGTGAAAAGTATTTGATAACATCTTCTTTTAATTCTGCAACCGGAGTATTAAGAATTTATATGGTGGATACTGCCAAGGTATTTTGCAATGAATTTGTACCTGTTCGCAATGCATTAAAGCTTCGTAATCTCTCTGAAGGAAAGACATATACAATTAAAATATATCAGTCATATTTTGATGAATCAATAAATATAATAACAGATAAAATTTATAACCTGAAAACAAATCTACTGTATTCAAAAAAAATAATATGCGAGCCTACATTGACTCATGTAAGAAACTTGTCCAAAAAGGCTGACTTCAGTGTAAATAGAGCGACAGTTTACAATATTCAAGGAAGAATGGTTTTGAATCTGTCTG
>DATAMG010000050.1:0-18198 GCA_036260705.1 Chitinispirillaceae bacterium
TAAATTTGAGTTTAATTTACCAGCTTCCTATCCGCTTCAGATTACAGCTAAGGATGGAGCATTTTTTGACTCTTTACATTTTGCTTTCACTGAAGAGTTGAAAACCTTTAATGTGACCCGAAGAGCAGGAGTGGACACAAAGATCAGAGTAAAAACATAGAAAAAGAAAATATGGTAAAACTAAATTTAACTTCATAAGAAGAAGGTTTATTAATGGACTTCGTGCCTGTTTTTTTATACGTAATCTTGCTAAAAATGTAAAAGGAAAAGATCTTTCCAATGCATTTCTCAAGCCGACTTAATCAAATAAACTGAAGTACGTTTAATATGATTGTGGCTTACAAGATGAATTGATTCCCATACACTCTGAAATAACTGTAGGTTTTGTGGGCAAGATTTTCCCTATACACAGCCTAAACTTCCTGCCAGTCCTAAACCCCAGCAAAGTTAATGTTTGTAACTCCTTGAATTAAAAAGAAATAATCCTGAGATCCGGATGGCATAAAATATGCTTACATTTCCCCCGGAACAACCTCAGATCAGGAGTTACAATGATTCAGGGAATCTATACCGCATCCATGGGAATGACTCCCCTGATGCAAAAACAGGATCAGATCGCCAATAACCTGGCCAATATCAATACCACAGGTTTCAAACAGAGCGGGCTTTTCCTTAAATCCTACCAGAAATATCTCAGTAACGATCAGTTGCAGCCTTTTGTAAATGAAACCATCAAAGCCGATGAGGTCTATGTAGACTACAGCGAAGGCGCTTTGAAACAAACCAATTCCACTCTGGATGTGGCAATCAAGGGAAGCGGCTTCTTTACGGTTATGACAGATAATGGTTTACAATACACAAGAAATGGAAATTTCTCCTTAAGCCCTGAAGGGTTACTTGTCTGCTCCGATGGCTCACGGGTGATGGGTACCGATGGATTTATCAGAGTCGAGCGGGATATTCCTATCACTATAAGCGATAAAGGTGAGGTGATCCAGAGAGGTGAAAGTAAAGGTGTTCTAAAAATAACCGATTTCAAAAAACCTTATAATATGTATAGATGTGGTGAAAGCCGTTTCCGTCCTTTATCACCAGAGGACTCCTCGGTGAAAAGTGGCGGATTTGTGCTCAGGCAGGGCTATCTTGAAGCTTCTAATGTGGATATCATTCGTAACATGGTTCAGATGATCTCCACCAACAGAAACTTTGAGGCCGATCAGAAAGCTTTGCATGCTCAGGATGAAAGCCTGGAAAAGGCTGTAAATCAGGTCGGCAGAATCGGATAACAACTTCTCCCAAGAGGTGAATTATGATACAGTGCATGATGACAGCTGCTACAGGTATGGAAGCTCAGCAGTTATATATGGATACCATTTCCAATAATTTATCTAATGTTAACACTGCCGGATTTAAACGCTCCAAAATCGAGTTTCAGGATCTGATGTACCAGACTCTCAGAGAGCCGGGGGTGAGAAATTTTGAAGGCGCTATGGCACCAGCAGGTATCGAAACCGGATTGGGAGTCAGACCTGCAGCCACTCAGAGAATTTTTGAACAGGGTGCACCCAATAAGACAGAAAACGATCTGGACTGGGCTATTCAGGGTGAGGGTTTATTTCAGATAACTTTGCCAGATGGCGGTACAGCCTATACACGTGACGGTTCCTTTAAATTGTCAAGCGATGGATCCATAGTAACTTCATCAGGATTTCTGCTTTCCTCTCAGATCACTGTTCCGGAAGGATCTTCAGAGTTGACTATAGCCGCTGACGGCAGAGTTTCAGTGAAGCTTCAGGGGGAAGATACTTCCACAGATATCGGACAGATTGAGCTGGCCCGTTTTATTAATCCATCAGGACTGCGTTCTCTGGGTGGCAACCTTTTTCAGGTTACAGATGCCAGTGGTGAACCGGTTGTTTCTTACCCCGGTGAAGAGGGTACAGGTACGATAATGCAGGGCTACACCGAATCATCAAATGTTCAGGTGGTCGATGAGATGGTCAATATGATCTCTGCACAGCGGGCATTCGAAATTGTTTCCAAATCGATTCAGTGCGCCGAAGATATGTTGCAGGTAGCAAGCAATTTGAAGAGATAGTCAGGTACGTACAGATGTTCGTATACACGATGATCCTGTAGAGACAATGCCTGCATTGTCTCTAAAATACGGTAACAATAAACAGGTACATTACATTCATCGCCACCGGTTGTACGTTTGTCAGGATTTGGGAAATACAGGAGTCGGGAATACAGGAGTCGGGAAGTTAAACAGCGAAAAATGGCAGAGGCAAAAATGCATGCGATAGTGAAGATTGTACAAAAAGGTATGCTTATTTTAACTGGAGCTGCTCTATTTTCTGCTCATGCTGTTACTTTGGTCTTTAAAGATACTGTTTTAACAAGTGATACTATAGTTTTCCTGGGTGATATCGCCAGGATAGATTGTAAAGACAATGAATTGAAAGAAAAACTGGAAAATGTTATTGCCGCTAACAGTGCGCCTGCCGGTTACTCCAGATTCCTCAATGTGAGTGATTTTCTTCTGTATAGATTAAAACCTCAGTTTGGTGATATTCAGTTTGACATTTCCGGATCTCAGAGAGTGATTATTAAAACCGATTTTGTGGAAAAAAAGATTATTGATTACCAGACAATGATTCAGGATTATTTCAGTAAAGAAGTTAAATGGCCGCATGGATGCTGGGAGATGGTATTAAAAGAGCCGCAACGTTCCTGGAAATGTCTTCCTTCATCTATTACTGTGCATGTCGAAGGGCTTCAAAGCTCTTATCCACGGGGAAACGTTCAAATTAGGCTTGTTGCAGAGCAAGGATTGCATAAAATCAACATTCCTGTAATGTGCAATGTTAAAGTGGTAATGCCTGTTCTGGTGGCCAGCCGATTGATTATTCGCGGAGAGCAGATTACGGCAAAGGATTGTGAATTAAAGCCGATGAACATAACCGGATTTGGTCCGCAACCACTGTTTGAAATGGATTCTCTGGTCGGGGTACGCGCAGTCAGATCAATTAACCCTGGGACAATCATCCATACCAGATTGATCCAGGCAATGCCTGAGGTTGAAAAGGGAGATCTGGTGGAGATACTGGTCTGTAAAGGAAGGGTAAAGGTTGCGGTTCAGGGAATTGCACGGGAAGCAGGAAAGACAGGTGAGAGGATCTGGGTGGAAAACACAAGCAGTAGAAAATTAGTACAGGCAGTAATAAAAGATAAAGGAACAGTTACAATTGCTCATGGAGGGTCGTCAATATGATTTGCCGTGGAATTATCAATATTTTAATTCTTTTGTTATCTGCTTCAGGCATTGCTGGAGCTGCATCGGTTTACAGTCTTTATTCGGATCACCGGGCAATGAGAGTGGATGATATACTGACAGTATTGATTGTTGAATCGGCCAAAGCTGGAAGTGAGAGCCAGACCAGTACCAGTAAGGAAAATTCCGGGCAGCTGCAATCGTCAGGTGGAACAGGACCGCTGAAATTTCTACCTTCTGTCGGGTTTTCAGGAGCTAACAAAGTCGGTTTTGATGGAAAAGGTGGTACATCCAGGGAAGGCAGTTTGGTTGCCACTATTACTGCCAGGGTGATAAAAGTGCTTGATAATGGTAATCTGGTGATTGAGGGAAGTAAAATGGTGGAGATAAACGAAGAAAAAGAGATAATAAAGTTAACCGGAATGGTTCGTCCTCAGGATATTCAGAAGAATAATGTGATTTATTCATCCAGTATAGCAGATGCTCAGATTACCTACACTGGTAAGGGAGCTGTCAATACTGGAAGAAGGCCTGGTTTAATAGCCAGATTTTTAAACTTCATATTTTAATGAGGAGCATTTTAGAATGCTTCGACCAAGCACGAGCGGAGATTGAGATACTTTAAACAAAAAGGAACACGCTGAGTTGCAAGATATTACCTGAATAATTGATTAAAAATTGATAAAGAAGACAAGGACGGATTATGAAAAGTATATCTTTAATGATTTTAATGCTGGGTATTACTGTTGGACAGGCACAGCAGACGGTTCGAATCAAGGATGTGGCATCATTGACCGGACTGGAGGATGTGCAGTTGTTTGGTTATGGTCTGGTAGTGGGGTTGGGGAGTACAGGGGACCGCAATCAGACTGTCTTTACAGAGCAGGCGATAGTGAACATGTTAAAGAATATGGGAATGGAGCTGCCTGAAAAACATATCCGTGTGAGAAATGTGGCTGCTGTGATGATAACCGGAAACCTGACTCCTTTTAAACGTAAAGGTACCCGTTTTGATGTGACTGTTTCATCTATGGGTGATGCGACAAGTCTTGAGGGCGGGACACTTATTCTGACACCAATGCAGGGTCCCGATGGAACGATTTATGCTTCGGCACAGGGTCCATTGACTACGGGTGGATATGATATTACCGATCATGGTCTGACTCATATAAAAAAGAATCATGTTCTGGTTGGAAGAATTCCTGATGGTGCAATTGTACAAAGGGAATTTGCACTTAATCTTGTTGATGGTCAGAATTTATCTCTGTCACTTCACATGCCTGATTTTACATCCGCACTTTCTTTGGCGAAATCGATCAATGCAGAATTTTCACAGAGGATCAGAACTCCGATAGCCAGACCTGTTGATGCTGCCACTATAACACTTGATTACCATGCCCTGGTCAGAGATTCCATACGAAGTTATATCGATCTGGTTGAATTTATCTCCAGAGTGGAGAATTTGACTTTCAACGTTGCCACACAGGCTAAAGTGGTGATAAATGAGAGAACCGGTACAATAGTGGCCGGGGGTGATGTAAAGATTTCGCAGGTGGCGGTTTCACATGGAGGGGTAAAGGTGGAGATAATCAATAGGCCGCAAATGGTTCAACCACAGCCCTTTACACTTGGTCAGACTGAAATCGTTCCCAACCCTGAAGTAGTGGTAGAGGAGAAAGATGCGGAGATGGTGGTTTTGGATGAGACCACCACTGTTTCGGATCTTGCACATACCCTGAATTCACTGGGTGTAGCACCACGGGATGTAATCTCAATATTACAGGCAATAAAGCAGGCCGGTGCGCTTCATGCGGAACTGGTGATTATGTAATGGATTGTTTTTTAATAAGTTGCTGAGCTTTTAAAAACTGTGCCAGGTGGTGGTTTCTCAGCATGGATGAAGTTTAAGATGTTTAGTATCGCTGTTATATTTGCTGTTTCTTGATTTAATTTTGGAGAAACTGTTTTTAATCAATTCTTTCAAATTCAATGTATTCATTTTTACCCAAGACGTTTTTTTATGGTGCATACTCCTTTCACAAAGTTCAATGATCCGTTCATCGACCCATTTTCCCGCATTTTTTCTCATAGGGAGCAATGTCATTATTTCTTCGAGAACGGCTTTGTTTTCGGAATCGAATTCATAAGAAATTTCGATTTCAGGCTCACCACTAGCTCTTTTTTTGTTGATTATCAGATTAGCCATTTTGAACCTCCTTATATTAAGCCTCTCATTAATAATATACCCGGCTTTTTGTTATGATAGTGCTGATTTTCTGTTAGGAGTTGGTTAGGGACCTTTCAGGTTGTTTTTTTTGAACTGATCATGCAGCTATCCCAGAGATGATTTTATGAGGTGTAAAGGATTTAACTTGGGCAGAAGATGTGGAGCGGTTCGCCCTGGATGGATTTCGGCACCTATTTTGGAATCTTATCGAAAGGGTATTTGTTCTATTATTTTCAATGAATATCCCGTGATAGGAGAGAAATAGTTTCCCGACTTTGCAGCAATAATGAAAAAAGAAAGGGACCAGCTAATGCCGGTCCCTTCCCTTAAAAGAAAGAAGTACAGATCGTTATTTTCTGTAATACTCGGTGTGAAGTAGTTTATGGGACTTTTCACCACCGGGTTGGCCCAGAAATTCACGATAAAGTTTCTGGATATAGGGGTTCTCGTGAGATTTACGAGTTTCCTTATCCTTGTCTATACAGTAAATACCTTTCATTCTCTGCTGGAGAATGTCGGTATCTGCATGGATAAAGGGTTGACCTCCACCATTAATGCATCCACCGGGGCAGGCCATAATTTCGATCATATGATAGTGGCATTCGCCTTTCTGTATTTTTTCCAGGAGTTTTCTGGTGTTACCCAGACCTGAAGATACAGCGACATTTACTTTTTTACCATCCAGATCGATTGTGGCTTCTTTAATGCCTTCAAGACCTCTGACAACAGTGAAGTCCACATTTTTGAGTTCTTTGCCAGTTGCCCATTCGTAGGCTGTACGTAAAGCAGCTTCAAGCACACCACCTGTGACTCCGAAAATTACTGCTGCACCGGTGGATTCTCCAAGAGGATTATCAAAATTGTCATCACGCATTTTGGTGATATCCACACCGGCTTCTCTGAACATGGTGGCGAGTTCTCTGGTGGTGACCACATAGTCTACATCCTGAACTCCATTAGGAGCAAACTCAGGTCTTCCTGCTTCATATTTTTTGGCCTGACAAGGCATGACTGATACCACGATCAGGTTTTCAGGTTTGATCCCGATTTTTTCGGCATAGTATGTTTTGGCAATTGCTCCAAACATTTGCTGAGGTGATTTACAGCTTGATGGAATGTTGATCAGATCAGGGAACTGGAATTCCAAAAAGTTAACCCAACCCGGGCAACATGATGTAAGGATAGGCAGATTGTCATTATTTTTCAAACGTTCCAGAAACTCATGTGCTTCTTCCATAATGGTAAGATCAGCACTGAAATTGGTATCGAAAACTGCATCAAAACCGATCTGTTTCAAACCTGATACCAGTTTACCAGTCATATCGGTTCCTGGCTGTTCACCAAATTCTTCACCGATAGCTACTCTGACAGCCGGTGCGACTTGAACGACCACCTTTTTTGATGGATCGCTGAGTGCTGCCCAGACTTTTTTGGTATAACTAATACCTGTAAGTGCAGCAGTGGGGCAGACGTTGACACATTGTCCGCACATGACACAGTTGGTATTAGATAATGGTTTCATTTCTGCCGGAGCTACTACAGCATTGAAGCCTCTTCCGTAACCGGATAATGTACCAACAGTCTGGATATCGTTACAGGCTGTTTCGCATCGTCTGCACATGATACATTTACTCAGATCACGTTTGATTGCTTTACTGCTGACATCTACCGGATACTGTGACATGGCACCTTTATAGCTTAGATAATCGATTCCGAACTGCTGAGCAAGAGCCTGCAATTCGCAATTGAGGTTTTTTGCACAGTTAAGACAATCAAAAGGATGATCAGAAAGTAGAAGTTCAAGTACGATTCGTCTTGCCTGGATTACTTCTGCAGTATTGGTTTTAATAATCATTCCATCCTGAACCGGGGTACAGCATGCAGGCATCATCTTTTTTCTTCCCTGCATTTCCACATCAACCATACATATACGGCATGAACCCACCCGGTGCTCAACATTAAAACTTTCCAGATTCATATGACAGAGCGTAGGAATGTAAACGCCATCAAGCTCCTTTGCAGCTTCCAGGATGGTGGCATCCTTGAAGACTTCAACCGGAGTATCATTTATTATCACTCGAGCCATTTATTTCTCCTTATTATCTAAACACCAGTTTAGACTGATGAAAAATTCGGTTATCTGATCTCTATTGCGGAGAATTTACATTTTTGGTAACATAAACCGCATTTAATACATTTGGACTGATCGATAACGTGCGGCTGCTTGACTTTCCCCGAGATACAGTTCTGAGGACAATTTCTGGCACATGCGGTACACCCGATACATTTATCGCTGAGAATAAAATACTGCATCAGATTTTTACACACACCGGCACTGCATTTATGATCCCTGATATGTTCAATATATTCGTTTTTGAAAAACTTCATAGTTGAAAGTACAGGGTTTGGTGATGTCTGACCAAGGCCGCACAGCGAAGTTTTCTTAATAGTATCGGCCAGGGCAGCAAGTTTTTCCATTGTATCCTCTTCAGCTTTACCATCAGTAATCTGAGTCAGCATCTCATGAAGTCTTTTGTTACCGATACGACATGGAGTACATTTACCGCAGCTTTCATCCAGGGTAAATTCCAGATAGAATTTGGCGATATTGACCATACAGTTAGCTTCATCCATGACAATCATACCACCTGAACCCATCATAGAGCCGATTGCAGTCAGATTTTCGTAGGTGATTGGAGTATCAAGATTTTCTTTGGTAATACAGCCTCCGGAAGGGCCTCCAGTCTGCACTGCCTTGAAATCTTTACCACCACGAATTCCTCCACCGATATCATAAATAATCTCGCGCAGAGTCGTACCCATAGGGACTTCCACCAGGCCTACATTATTAATCTTTCCTGCCAGAGCGAATACTTTGGTTCCTTTGGATTTTTCGGTTCCGATGGAGTTAAACCACTCTACACCTTTGTTGATGATAGCAGGGACATTGGCAAAAGTTTCCACATTGTTGACACAAGTCGGGACTTTCCAAAGACCGCTTTCTGCCGGAAATGGTGGTTTTGTGGTTGGTTCACCTCTGTTACCTTCGATACTATGGATAAGTGCGGTTTCCTCACCACATACAAATGCGCCGGCACCGAATTTCAGTTCGATATCAAAATTAAAGCCGCTGTCCATGATATTTTTTCCCAGCATACCAATCTTACGGGCCTGCTCGATTGCTATCTGCAACCGGTGAATGGCCAATGGGTATTCTGCACGAATGTAAATATATCCCTGGGATGCTCCGATGGCATAACCTGCTATGGCCATAGCCTCAAGAACACTGCATGGATCACCTTCCAGAATCGAGCGGTCCATGAATGCACCCGGATCACCTTCGTCGGCATTACAAATAATAAATTTTTCAGGACTTTCAAATTTTCTGGCAGCTTCCCATTTAATGCCGGTAGGGAATCCGCCACCACCTCTTCCGCGCAGCCCGGATTTTTTCATAAAATCGATTACCTGTGGACCGGTCATTTCGGAAAGACATTTTCCCAGTGCCTGAAAACCCTGGGTTGCAATGTATTCATGAATATTTTCAGGATTGATCACACCACAATTGCGTAAAGCAATACGGATCTGTTTTTTGTAGAAAGGAATGTCTTTACTTCTTTCAATTTTTCTTTTAAGAAGCGGTTCTTCATAGAGAAGTCTTTCCACCCGGCTACCGCCAACAATATGCTGTTCCACAATGTCTTTGGCATCGTTGGGGGTGACCTGAACATAGAACACATTATCAGGCTGAACTAAAACTATAGGTCCTTTTTCGCAGAAGCCAAAACATCCGGTTTTCAGAACCTGAACTTTTTGCTCAAGGCCGCGTGCTTTTATCTCGGACTGAAGATTTTCCACAATCTTTGCACTATCACTGGAAACGCATCCTGTTCCACCACAGACAAGAATATCTCTTTCAAAGGTGGGTTTTTCTCCGGCATTGTCCACCCTCAGACCAAGCAGGTACTGAAGAGCTTTGTATCTTTCCAGAAGTTGCGGATAGCTGTTTATTTTTTCAAATTTCATTATTTAACCTCGCTTTTATACTGGCTGAGTATTTTTTTGACTTCACCACCCGGAGTCAGCTTGCCAAAAACCTTTTCTCCGATGGTTATAACTGGTGCCAGTCCGCAAGCTCCAATACAGCGAACAACATCTATGGAGAATTCCATATCCTCTGTTACCTGTCCTGCTTTTATGCCCAGTTCTTTTTCAAACTCCTCCAGGATTTTATCTGCACCCTTCACAAAACATGCAGTTCCCAGACAAATTGAAATGTTGTGTTTACCTCTGGGTTCTGTAGTGAAGTAGTTATAAAAACTTATTACACCAGAGACTTCAGAGTGGTGAATTTTAAGTTTCCGGGCAACATGGATTTGAACTTCCTCGGGAAGATATCCGAAGATATGCTGTGCCTGGTGAAGAATCCTTATAAGGTCGCCCTTACGCCTGGGGCTGTTGCTGTCAGTTCCCAGTGAATCAATAAATTGATCTAGTTTGTCAAACATCTCTTTTGCTGCACCGTCAGCTGTGCAGATTGCTGCATTGTTTTCCAAACGTGCCTCCTTTAATTATTATCCTGCCAAGAGTATAATTAAAAAAATACTATCGTAGGTAAAAAATGTGAAAAAAATCTCAAAAAAACATGCTTAAAAAAACTTACCGGGCGAAATCGTGAGAAAACGCCAAGAAATCAGATTTTACTTACTTTTTATTGTGAAAAATGGATTATTAAAACCACTTTTCCTTCGATGGGAGCAGATCAAGTCTTTCCCAAAACATTTATGAACCTTCAGAACCGGGTATATTATACCATGGATTGCTACCATATGCAAATAGCGATACAGTTATTGTACTTTCGGATGTGTTTATTGGTGGGCTTAACGCTCTTTTGCCGTTTTAACTATATCTTTATTACGATTAATGAGTGGATTGATTACCGTTAAATACTAGTTTTTAAGGAAAACCGATGAGCTTTTTCCAAATTGAATCTTTTAACAATTAAAAATATAAGTAGTTGTTTCCCAAAAGAGTGTGCAATTTTTTAACATTCATTGTATTTTTACAGATAATGTGGTGATAGTGCCAAATAAAAGTAAAATTTTCAGGATTAGATATGACTAGATTCGGACTGGATTGTTTTATTGAGAAGATTCCTTCAGCTTTGAAGGGGAAACGGCTTGGGGTGGTTTGCCATGCGGCATCCATTAACTCCAGCTGGTCGCATATTGTAGATATTCTCTCGGTACATCCTGACTGCAGACTGGCAGCCATTTTTGGTCCCCAGCATGGTATCTATGGTCAGACCCAGGATAACATGATCGAATGGGAGGGTGGGATTCATCCGGTTCTGAAAATCCCGGTTTTCAGCCTTTATGGTAAATTAAGAAAACCTTCTGCTTCGATGCTGGAAGGTATTGATGCATTGGTTTTTGATATTCAGGATGTTGGGGCCAGGCCATATACTTATGTATGGACCTTGAAGCTGTGTATGGAAGCGTGTCTGGAAGCGGGCTTACCAATTTATGTTCTTGATCGTCCTAATCCAATAGGGTGTGTACCTTTTGATGGTCCGATGCTTTCACCGGATTTCTTTTCCTTTGTGGGAGGAGCAAGTATTCCTTTATGCCATCGGCTTACCATGGGGGAGATGGCACTAATTCTTAAAAAGGTTTATTTTCCAGAATCGCAATTGGAAGTAATCTGGATGCAGAACTGGTGGCGCAGCTCTTTATGGCCTCAAACAGCTCTTCCATGGGTTCTTCCATCTCCAAACATGCCGTCTGTCGATACTGCTGTTGTTTATCCGGGAATGGTTCTGATCGAGGCTACAAATATGTCTGAAGGCAGGGGGACAACCAGACCTTTTGAGATTATCGGGGCTCCTTATATCAACATTTCCGGGATGCTTAAAAGTTTATATAAATATGAGCTTGAAGGCTGTCTTTTCAGAGAGCATGGTTTTATTCCAACTTTTCAGAAATGGCAGGGCAGATACTGCAACGGTTTACAGGTACATGTCACTGATGCTGCAGATTATCTTCCGGTACTTACCACAGTGGCAATTTTTGCCAGTGTTATGGAAAACAGCTCCGGAGAGTTTCAATTCAAGAGCCCTCCTTACGAATACGAAACAGAGAAAATGCCATTTGACATTCTATCAGGAGACAGCTCCTTACGCAATGCCCTTGTAAACAGGGTGCCTTTGGAGCAGATAAAATCTCAGTGGCAGGAAAGCTATAAGCCGTTTATAGAACTGTTTAACAGTATCGTTCATTATCCGGAATACCTATCATGACCGGTTTTATACTAGCTGCAGGGTTTGGGACCCGTTTAAATCCAATCACCAGGTATTTACCCAAGGCACTGGTTTCTGTTGCCGGAAAGCCGCTTTTAGCCAGATCGCTTCAGTTTCTTAAAAATCAGGGTTTCAGTCGAATCGGGGTGAATTCTCATTATCTTTCCGGTCAGCTTGAAGAGTTCAGAGAAAAATCACCGGTTGCTTTCGAAATTTTTCATGAGGAAAAGATAAGGGGAACCGGGGGGGCGCTTTACTTTGCCAGAGATTTTCTTAGTTGTGATGATCTGTTTTTTGTTCTTAATGTTGATATTGTATGTCAGATAGAGCTTGGACCGGTAATCGATTTTTTTAAAAACAGTTCTTTCAGCTGTCTATTAATAGCATTTCCGGCTCCGCACAGGAAGGGTACGGTGCTTTTTGACAGAGAGAGTGCAATGTATTTGGGAACACCTGCAGAAAATCCTGTTTATCCAAACGCTTGTGGAGCAGACTTCATTGGAGCGGCTCTATATAAAAATGAGTTTCTGTCTTTGCTTACTGAGGATGATTTTTCCATAGTGCCGGTATGGTCCAGAGCGTCTCAGAAGGGAATGAAAACTGGTGTATATCTGATGAAAAATGGTTATTGGAGAGACATTGGAACACCTCAGTCTCTTGCCCAGGTACACTTTGATGTTATTGGAAATGTGGTCATACTGGATGTTCCTGATTATATTTCTATAAATACTGATAAAAGATATGCTGTTCCATATTTAATTTCCGGACAGAATTTTTCCAATCTTGAAGATGCATGGGTTGAATCTGAATCGATTGGAGCAGAAAGTGTGATCAGCCGTAGTGTTATTTTTCAGAACTGTACAATAGATAACCGGACTGCGATTTCCAATTCACTGGTAACCCCCTGGGGAGTAATCTGCCTTGATAAATAAAATTGAATGTACACCTGCTCAAATTGAATTTCTTAAAAGTATAATAAGTGATTTTTCTCCTGAGACATGGCAAATGGAAATGGCTGGAAGAGCTGGTTCATCCCGCTATTTTCTAAGGCTTTTCCACATGGACAAATCATATGTGCTGGTGGTCTGGGATGGTCGGGATGAGGACTGGCCGAGATTTTTAAAAATTCAGAATGATCTTAGTTCTGTTGTGCCCTTTCTTCCTGTCATTTATAAGGATGATATTATACGCGGGTTGATTCTTGAGGAAGACCTTGGAAGTACTACTTTAAAAAATTTTGTGCAAAATACCGCTAATCCTGAAAATATCATAAGGGAGTATAAATCAGTTCTGGATGCTATTTTTATATGGCAGAACATGAAAATCGATACAAGTCCGGTTATTGCAGCCAGATCCATGGACTTAGAGACCTTTTTATGGGAATCGTGGTATTTTGCCCATTATTGTGTAACAGATTACTTTGCCTGTGAGCATCTGTTAAATTCAGCATGGGAAAAAGAACGCAATGTGCTGGCCAATGAAGCGGCAGCACTTCCAAAGGTATGTATACACAGGGATTTTCAATCTGAAAACGTTATGCTCAGATTTGGCAGGATTCGTTTTGTGGATTATCAGGGTGCCAGGCTGGGGCCTGCCGGATACGATATCGCATCACTTCTTTTTGATCCTTACATCGAATCGTTAGATCAATCGATGGTGACAGAGCTCTTTAAATATTACTGCAGTCTGCACAGTGGCCACTTTGATGAAAGGGCATTCTATATTTGTGCAGCACAAAGACTTATGCAGGCGTTGGGAGCATACGGAAATCTTTCTTTACATAAAGGGAAGCAATGGTACCGCGATTATATCCCGGTTGCAATTGATAGATTGTTGCTTGTCCTTAATAATCTTCCGGAGTTTCCTGCAATTTCTCAGGTAGTATCTATGTGCAAAGATAGCTTGAATCGATGATAAGACTCATGTTATAATTTTACTGACTGTTTATCTTTTAAAAAGAGGTATCGGCACAGTATGAATATTAGGATTTATCCAGAAGGTATATATCAGGTAATGGAGGTTGGCGGTCAGATAGTTATTTCTCAGCTTGATGAACTGCGCCACCTGATTTCGGGCCACATTTCAAATGGACAGACATATATCGCCTTGCGATTTTCAGATGCAACTTATTTGTATAGCGGTGCAATTGCGGTTCTGATTAGCTGTTTCAAACAGGTCAAAGATATCCGGGGTGATCTGTGTTTGCTGGAACCCAAAAATGAGATGGTTGACTTACTCAAACAGATGGGTATAGACCGGCTCATTCCAATTTATTCTTCAATTGATAATCTGCCCAGAGATCATCGTCAAATAGAAGATCTGAATATAAAAATTACCACAGGTTAAGGTTTTCAGGCTTAAAACAGATTGCCGCAGTTAAGAATATCTGATGGATCAAATGCCGACTTTATGGCTTTCATCTGGCTGATTGCTTGCTGGTCATACATCATTTGAAAATATTCTTTCTTGATTTTTCCAATTCCATGCTCTGCACTGACTGTGCCTCTATTCTTTACAGTTAAGTACATTAATTCCCGGAAGGTTTCCAGAGCAGATGTCATCTGGCTGTCATTTGATGGGATGATATTGATATGCAAATGATAATCACCAAGGTGCCCGAAAGATGCATAGTCAAGGGATCGCTTTTTTATTGTATCGATATAATCAGAGTAAACACTGCGAAATACTTGAGCTGGAACTGCTGTATCTGTACCAATTTTTCTTATCGATGGCCAGTTAATTTTGTGTTTAGTAATCAAAGAATTGATTAATTCCGGAATGGTGTGTCGGAATTTTCTGAGCAGTTCACGTTCCTTAGGATCAAATCCGCTCCAGGTGTGATCCAAAGATGAACCGCAAACAATGAGTTGTTTTTCCCAGATATCTAATCCGGATTCGAATGATTCGGGATTATTATCAGTAAATTCCCAGAAAACGGAGAAGTTTTTACCTGAAGGGTATTGCGGAAAATTTTCTGATAACCGATCACGATTTTCAGAAAGAAGTCTTAGGGAGCTGGAATCAAAATATTCGATGGAGACTACCTGAGATTGCTGGCGGAGAAAATCTGCAAAATCAAATGCAGATTGATTATTGTCAAAAAATGACATGCCCGAAATAATTTGAGCATCCGGTATCAAACGTATACCGATTTCATAAAATGCTGCGAGTGTGCCTTCAGAACCTATCAACAGATCGATAAGATCCATTGATGGTCTGGAAAAATAGCCGGATGCATTCTTAAGTTGCGGGCTGTCAAATTTTGGTGCCGGAATTTCAATCGCTTTTCCATGATCAGTTTTCACTCTGAAGCAGTTGTTTTGAGAAAGGTATTTTCCTCTGGGAATTTCCAGCTTATCTCCTGTAGAAAGAACACATCCCAGATGGGTTACAAAATTCCTGGTGGATCCAAAACGGAAAGATCGTGCACCAGAAGCGTTGGTTGCCACAGTACCGCCAATTTGTGCAGTCGTTTCAGTAGGATCTGGGGGATACATATAGCCAACCTTATTTAGTAATTGGATTCCTTCCACTTGTCCGGGCCAATCTTGAGGTGCTTGAAGAAATTTATTAATGGATGAAAGTGTAACACCTGGATTGCAATAGAGCACTGGAAAATCATCATCCAGTTTTATATAAACAATCTTATTCATTGCTGAAAAGCAGACTGCAAAGCTGTCTTCATCAGGTACAGCGCCGCCGGTTGTTCCGGTCTGACCGCCGATAAAGACTACAGGTATTTTGTTTCTGTGTGCTTCTTCTAAAATAGATTGAAGATCGCTGCAGGATTCGGGAAAAAAGACTTTTTGAGGAACTCCAGAACGGTATTGAGATTCATCATGAAGAATTGAAGGGACTGTCTGGAGGACTGCTTTTTTTCCGGTGATTATGCGCATTTTTTCTCTGTATTTGGTTAAAGTGAATTGAAGTAATAAAAATAATAAGACTCTGTTTGAAACTCTAATATTAATTAGCATCTATTCAAAATGTCTATTTGCATTTCTTTCCGACAAGCAAATTGTGATAATAATTTGAATAATTTAAGTAAAAAGGCCGCTAGTACTGAGCCTGGTCAAAGCATGATCGGCCTTTTTGATTCAATTTTGAACAGAGATACTAATTAAACTAAAACATTTGGGTGATAACTTAATTATTGTTTGGAGAAATGCCAAACGATTCATGCTTCTTATCGGCTAAAGTCATATATTATAGGAAGTTAAGTCTTGACTTGACAGTTGAAAAGCAGCCCTTTAAATGCTGCCAAAGTTCACAAAATCAGTTGTTTATACTGGAGCTGTAATTGAAACCTTTGCTAATAAGGCCGGACATATTCCAGGAGCAATATCTTTGCCTGCACCCAGTTTATGGAATGCTGATGGAACATATAAGACTATCGCTCAGATTAAAGCTATAGCTGAAAAAAACATAGGGGTAGATAGAAACAAGGAAGTAATTATCTATTGTGGTGTGGGGGGATATGCCAGTACTGTCTGGTTTACACTGACCAAAATTCTGGATTACCAAAATATTAAAATTTATGACGGAGCTGCTCAGGAATGGGTTAAAGAGAATGGCATGGCTATCTAATGCCGGAATCTGAGTTGCTATAATTTCTGTAAAGATGGGCTTGAGCCCGTCTTTTTTCTTGTTTTAAATCGTACTCTTTTTCCTTGAAATTCAATCCCGTTTCTTCATTCTTAAGCTATATAGTTGTTCAAAAATGTCTATTTGTATTGCATTACTATATGTTCAGATTGAACAGTAATTGTGTTATTTTTATGCTAAAAGCCTGTTCGTGCTGAAGCCCTCCGTAGATCTGTCCACAGCACGAAGGAGGTTCGATACGACTCTCAAAAGACTCCAGTCTGCTCAGGATGAACGGTTTGCAAATTCAATTTTGAACAAGGAAATATGAAGTATATCGTTAATACATCTGTGAATTTCATTATCAAAATGATAGAACCTATACCATTGTTAAATTTACTAAAAAGAAGTAATTGAAAATTTTAGTAAACTGAAACCAAATAATAATTTTTTTTATCCAGTTCTAATTGCATAAGAATAGATTGCTTGATGAAAAGGTTTTGCAGTGTCCCGAACTTGATATTTCAATGAAGGTGGTGGTTACTTTTACTGAAGGCATCCGTACACAGGCATGGGATTTACAAGAAAAAAATTGGTTTAAAGTCAAAGAAATAAATGTTGAAAAATTGTCCAGAATTTCATCGTTCTTATATGCAATATTATTGAATGCTACAGTTATCTGTCTACTGTATTGTTCAGGTAATTCCCTGAAATTAATCAATCAGGCAATAATTAAATGTTGATTCATAAGATTTTAATTTGATGTCAATGCCTGTTAACAATTACACTCCTTGAGTGTTATGGTAACAGAGATCCTAAGATGGTTTGATTTCAAACTCATTTATTTATACTGTTATGGTAACAGAGATCGTGGATGGTTTGATTTCAAACTCAATTATACTTGTTGTGGATATTCATGTCCACACTTTTTTATCCTATTTTAAGCACCGTTTCTGCTCTTACGGTATATTACAATACTAATATAATAACATATAATCATTAAACAGTCTCAAGGAGATAATATGCTCAGGAATATTATGTGTTTCCTGGTACTCTTAACCTTTCTATCTATCAATGCTCAAACGATTAATCTGCACGGTAAAGTCACTAATAATGCTGACAAACCGATAGTTGGTGCAACTGTTACACTGGTGGGTCAGAATCTCAAAGCTACTACCGGTGCTGATGGCAGTTATTCTATTACCGGAACTAATATTTCACGAACACCTGAATTAATTCCTCAAAGCAAGGTTTTATCTCTGGACAAAGGTTCTATCGAACTTAGCCTTCCTGTGCCTTCTATGGTGAAAATCGAGTTTTTTGACTTAAAAGGCAAACTGATAGCAAAAGAACCGGAACAATATGTTTCAGCAGGGTTTTACCATTTTAATATTAAGGAAAATATCCATGTCTCAAAATTGTTCATTGTCAGAGTTACTATCGGCCAGGATGAAGTGACCTTTCGCTACCTTCCATTAAATTCAGAAAAATTCACAGTTTACTCTAATAGTCGTTTCTCTGCAGCCGGGAAACTGGCAAAAATAGCGGCTATCAATGACACGCTCAAAATTACCGCCACTGGTTATAATGACAAAAAACTGGCAATTACATCTTATGATCAGGAATTGAATATAAAACTGGATACTTTAGGCGAAACAGTGGGACGTAGTGCCGGTTGCGGCAAATCTACAACTCTTAAAGGCGAAAAAACCCTGGAGATAACCACCGGAGGTAAAAAACGTACTTACATTCTTCGCCTCCCAGATGATTACAACCCTGATAAAGCTTATCGACTGATTTTTTCAATCCATTGCC
>DATAMG010000057.1:0-16862 GCA_036260705.1 Chitinispirillaceae bacterium
AATGAAAAAGGAATTGAAAGAGTAAAGGCAATATTAGAGTCATCTGCCCGTGCTATCAGCATCATGCGTGACCTGCTTTATCTATCACGTAAGGATGATAACACAAGTGTTCTTATCAGTATTAATTCATTGATACTTAAAGCGATTAAGGTTATTCATTATCCGGGTATGGGCCAGATCCATCAGAGATATAACTTTGAGAAATCTTTACCTCTTATTCATTTAAACCATACTTTTCAGGCATATCCAACAGATTAACAGCCATACCCGAAATTCCTGATAAAGGATTATTCATCTCATGAGCAACACCTGCGGTCATTATTCCGATGCTGGCAAGTTTTTCGGAGCGGATAAGCTGCTCGGTGACCCGTTTTTCATCGGTCACTTCTCTTGTAAACTCAATAACATGTACAATTCTGCCATTTTCATCTGTAACAGGATAAGTTTTCATTTCAAAGTATTTATTGTCATCATTATCCTTAATTCGAATACCCTTGCGTGAAATTACTTCTCCGGTAGAAAATGTTTTTGAAACAGGACAATCCGGGCAGATCGAGTCTCTTTTCCAGAATGTTTGGTAACAGTGTTCGCCCAGCAGTTTTTTTATTGGTTGTCCGACCAGCGTGGCATAGCTTTTATTTGCCCTTACAATAGCAAATTTTCGATCAACAATACAAATGGCTTCAGTTATTGCATCAAATACGGTTTCCAGTTCTTTTTTGCTGATTCTAATCTGCTCATCCAAAGAGATTTTCCTGGTAGCAATAGTGGCCGAATTGCTATCAAATAATTCATATCTTCGATGAGTTTTCCATTTGGACCACCAATATACACATCCTATCAGCAGAACAAATAGCAGGACAGGTAAAAATTGAATCATACCTATCCAGACCTCTTTTCTTAGTGAATCCTTTTTACAAACATCTTCCTGTTTTGCATGTAGCTGCATCAATATCCGATATTATCATATTATGACATGAAAAATATAACGATGCAAGTTAAACATAGATATCATATTTACCCGAACAGTCCCGATCTTTTATGAAATGTTCAATTCATTAAAAAGAAGAGAAAAGGAATATTCACCCGGTGTAATTCAAAAGTGAATATTCCTCTGATTAATCAATCAATATTTACTATTTACTACCAAACATTCTGGCTAAATCATTATCAATTACATAGATACAGACCTCTTTTGCCCCTTGCTCTGTATAACCGAACTTCCTTTGAAGATTTCTGATAAGATATTTTACATCCACTCTGATTCTTTTATCATAAGTTTTGAAATCAGAGGAATTATAATCTTTGATTCCCCTGCGGAAATTATCATTATCCAGAAAAGGATCCAGTACCTTTTCCTTGATATTCTGGACAAATCGTTCGTGCAGGCGTTTATAGATTTCGGTCTCAATAACAGGTTTTTTTTCAAGCATCATTTCCTGAGTGAGAGCTTTTGAAGTATAATCCCGCTGAACGTTTTCCCTGAATTCACGCCTACTGTTACTGCTGGCATCAACACCAAGCAAGCGGTTTTCTATAGAACTCAGAAACTCCTCAGTAATTCTGAGTTTATCGTTAGTATAAGCGCACACCTCCACCGCTGGTGGTTCAAAATTTACTGCAAAAAGATAATTGAGAATATCCCGGCTGATCTGGCGCTCATTGTAATAATAAAGAGATTCTTTCACTTCCTGAAGCACAGTATAATTGTACATCCGGATTAGAGAATCAAGAAAACCCGATGGAATCGATTGCATCAGATCCCTCTTTTTACGGGTAAAAAAATCACAGAGCATGGACATGTTAATAAGTTTATCATGCTTACTGTAAGTGGAGAAAAACTCATTAAATATTCTGATAGAATCTCTGCCGGAAATTCCGCTCACACCCTCTCTGTCAGATTCAGCAAGAATCCTTCTTCTTCGTTTGGCGGTAAGTTTCTTGCGATCCTCCTCACTGAGCCATTGCGGAATTAATCCTGAATAGATTTCCATTTTTAACAGCTGTAGATTATCATCACAATACAGATTGTACTTTCTGGGATCCCCGATCCATTCAAGCAATGCCTCCGAACGAGTAGTCAATCTGGATGAAATTATAACTCTGGCAAAATTTGTCATAATTCTGGGAAGAAAAAGCTCTTCAATCTGTATTCCAAAGGTGTTGCGATAAATTTTCACCTCAGTATTTACATCCATTACATAGGGTATATTTATATAATCGATACGGTCTGAGAATGATTTGAATTCCTTTATGTTTTTCTGATCCTCAGGATTCATTATGGCTAAAAGCAGAGAATTGACATTTTCTTCGATGTCCTCCACCTTATGGACACCTTCGCTTATGATGTTATGCAGATCGATAAATCTGTCTGTATTGTGTGCTTTTACATCCATAAGTGCATAAACGCCATTATTGGTTTTTGCATAGCGTGAATAAAGGTAATGCACTTCAGTTGAACTTTTCAAAAGAGAATTAAGACGGGCCTGAATTGCCGGATTATGAAGCACCTTGTTTTTCAAAGGTGTGTCACCGGGATTGAACACGCTTATCCCTTCACCTATTCTTCTGTTAAACCTGTAGGGCCTGGCCCAGATCATTTTGTGAACCTCTTGCGGGCTTTTCAAAATATTAAGTAATGCCCTGTAAAGGGCACTGCAAAAAGTACAGGGTTTGTCTTTAAAAAGCCAGTGAAAACCTCTGTCAGAAAAAAGAGTATTTTTGAATGAAGAATCATCAAAGAGTTCTAAAAAGAATTTTTCCCTGTGTTCTTTAGGAACTATCAATAACGGATGATCATGGCTGGGACATGGAATTTCAATGATTCCATCTACGGTTACCGGTACATGAGTATCAATACCGGAACAACCTGTAGCATTGTCCCTCTCTGCTGCCAAAATTGCTGCCAATTGCTCAAAAACAGGAGAAGATGAATAATCCTGAATGGAGCCAAACACATTAGGATCAATTCTCCATATCAACTCATACCTCATCCCCTCATCGGTATTGGCATACGATTCGAATTTTCTGAGAAGGTTGTTAAGAAAAGTGCTTTTTCCACATCCCGGAGGTCCATTAAATATGTAGATTTTATTCTGCTGCGAACCCCGTTTCATGCTGTTTACTAGATTTACCAGTCGATTGGCAAACAAACGGTCTGCAAAGAATGGACGATCCGAATCATTCTCGAAAAGTCTGCTGCAGTCATAGTAAACATAATGAACTGATTCAGGATCATTGGGGTATTCATCTATCCCATCTCCCATATACCACTCTATCATGTCATGGAAAACCTGAAATACGTTTCGCAGCAGTATTTTCGGATTTGCCACTACTTCATTAAGAAATTCTTCAAACGAGATTGGCGGTTTTTTACCTCTGTCAGTCATTCGCTTGTTGAGGTTTTCCAGTGCATTCAGTACCCTGTCCATGTATATTCAATCCTTTTTTTCCAGGTTAAAGCAGTTTGAGATTTCAATATATAACATAAATTTTATTCAAGTTCTTTTCTGGTTAACTTCCTGTCTTTCATAGTGTAAAGAACTCTTTTCCATTTAATATTCTTACGGTCTGCCGGTTTTTCTATTGTAGATCCGCCGTTACGCCTTCCTTCCTGTGCCGACTGAACGATTTCACTTGTTTCAAGCAATACCGGAGCCCCCCACAGGTATTCAATCCCCATCATAGTGTTTAAAATAAAATCGGTAACCAGTGGTTTGCCTTCGAAATAATGAGTCAGATAGAGCTGGCCATCTGTACTTTTTGTAGTATCAACATCTATACAAGGAGGATGATATAATTGCTCTCTGAGCATTTCTTTGTAATCAACTGCTTTTCGACTCTTGATATAGTATTCCCATACCATACGGTCCTGATTGAGACGGCGTCCGGCAACAAACAGATCATGTCTGTCCAGAAAATCCTGATCTGTGAAATAGTCGATAAATAAGCTGTCGCATAAGTTTTTTCTGACATCAGAGATAAATTCACGGCCGTTTTTAGCTCCAGTATCATAATTTTCGCGTTCTTTAATATCTAAAATTTTTCTGAAATTAATGGAATACTTTCCTTTATCAGCCAACTCCTCGATATGCTGAAACAATCTCATACCCAGGGCATAAGGATTGAGCCCTATTCGAGGCAGTGCAGCAACACCGGAATGAACCCTGGCAAAATCAACTTCGTGCCCCTTAATCCGGTCATCAGCAAGAAAAAGAGACTCATGCCAGTAACTGGCCCAGCCTTCATTCATGATTTTAGTACGAATCTGCGGTTGAAAAAACAGAGATGTTTTGCGGACAACCTCAATTATCGAACGCATCCAGTTATTCTGATCCCTGCGTAAAAAATCTGAATTGTTCATTATATACTGAAGCAGATCACTTCTGGGAGCCTTCGAACGCTGCCCGTATTTCCCAAGCAAGGAATTGAATTCAGGATGTTTCTGCCTGACTTCAGTGAAGAATATCTGTTCTGCTTTTTCCTTGTACTCCTGAGAATATTTATTGTACTTATCAATTTCCTTCATGTATTCAGTTATAGGAACTTTCAGAATCGACTGCAAAAAAATGTCAAAGTAAAAGTTGAGAGAAGAAGACTCGTTATCATGCGGAAGGGATTCAAACTGAGTCAGTTCCGAATAATAACCCACCAGGTTATCGATACCTCTGGCAAACTCAATGATGTAATCAACCCAATGCCCCTTTTCAGAACGCATTCTGGCAATCAGCCGCTTATCGGAAAGCGCCTGACCTGTAAAGTCGAAATCCCAGGTATTGCGGAAATACACATTGTTCTGGAAAAAATCGATATGAGCCAGTACATGATAAAAAATCATCACATTAAGCCAGTCCGGATTGTTATCATTATAAAAGGATATTGCCGGACGGGTATTTATCACAGTTTCGTAGGGGTTTGACGGATACAATTCATATCTGCCCTTTTCCCTCAAAACCTCCACATCATGAACCCAGTAATCATAAAGAGTGGGGATCATTAATTTTGGTGTCAATTCAATCAAATCACGGTTGGTGACTATATATTCCAGAGTTTCATCATGGAAATCAAGGCCGGCCTTTCTGGCCCGGTCTTTACATCCTTCCATTATCTTCTTGGTTTTCTGATCTATCAATTCCATCTGTATCCGGATCTCCCTCTTTTATCTCAAATATTCACTGCACTTAATTGGATACCAGCGTTTCCAAACAGAACAGCAAACAGATTCTGATTATTATTACCTGAGCCGGACGAACAGTTTTTACGGTCTGCGGTTTGCGGATCAGGTATGAAAAGTTAATGCACTTCCTGAGATATCATTCTTCTGATTCCCTCAATTAATCTTGCTTCATCTGCCTCCTCGTTCATGGTATCCATGCGAAGCAGATCTGATCTCTGGGTAAGCAGCCCAGAGTTTTCCAGATAAGTCTGGACCTCAGTTTTTTCATTGGCAGCATAGTTATGAGATACAATAGTAACACCCATTCGGCTTGCATATTCCAGAATTTTTTTGAGTTCCGGAATTGTTTTCTCACCCGAAGTGTCCCAGTCATCTCCATCAGTTCCATGGAACACGTAAATGTTATATTCCTGAGCGAGATTTTCTTCTTCGACAATTTTATTAACCAGGCTGTAAGCCGCAGCCACCTGCGTCCCACCGGCGACCCTGGAGTTGTAATAGGTGTAAAAGTCAGGTACTTCCTTGGCACTGGTATCATGTAGAATAAATCTGGTTTCCACTTTTCTTGAGTACTGATACAAAAGCCAGCTGTAAATCAGCACATGCTGAGCCACAACCAGTTCGGTACATTTACCCTCCATGGAGCCTGAATAGTCCCTGACGAAAAATACCAGGGCCTGAGACTCATAATCCTTTTCACGAGATAACACCCGGTAAATTTTGTCCTTTGGAGATACAATCAGATTTGTACTGTCCAGAGTATTAATATCAGGTATTTTTCCCAAGCCGAAATTAGTTTGAAGGACTCTCCTGAGTGTTGCTTTTTTGTCCAGCACCTGACCAAACCCGCGGTTCTTGTCAGTAATATCATATGTAAACTTACTCAAAGACCTGCGGGTTCCCCTGTCTTTGAGATTGGGCAGTTCGAATTTCTCGGTAAGAATTCGCCCCAGATCATAGGCGGTCGACTGTATATCGTGTCCAGCCTCCTCCCCATCTCCGGTACCACTACCTTCACCCTGCTCAGGCCGAACCGGCTGTTCACCGATTATCTCACCCTCTTCTCCCTGTCCAGTACCACCGGCTTCTCCACTATTGGTATAGTTCATCGAGGAATCATGCATGAATTTCTCTTCGACTGTGGTTGGAACTATCACGATAGAACCACCATCAATTTTGCCCGGTTTGATAAGGCGGCCAACCCTGATTTTACGGGGAAAACCATCTTTCTCCCTTTGACGATCACGATCCAGCAACTCATCCATGGAGACCATCGCAGTAACAGCAGTATTACAGATTTCTGAATTCTGCAATATCTGCAGGTCAGAAATACTATACAAGCCGCCCTGCTTAAGAGGCTCAGAAGAATGCTCAATATTTAAGGTATGGGCCTGAGGTCCGTTGAGCTCTTCGAGCATTCTCTGCTCTTTCTGGCTCGAAAGGCCCTCTTTTTTTGACTCCATGAAAAGTTCTTCAGCTGATTTACAAAATTGATTGCATTTCATTGTTTAGTTCTCATCTTCTTGTGTACAGAAATATTCGATGGTTTTTTGAGCACAAGTTGTACAGTAATTAAGCTTTTCAAGCATAGTATGAATCATTCGATCATACAGCTTCTGATTCTCCTCATTGGTACGGTTAGCCAGCGCTCCCACCAGACTGCCGGCACCTGCAATATCCGATTTTAAACGGACATCGGTAACAGCCTTAACCAGCTCCAGATTATCCATGAAATCATAGTCAGGGTTGACAGAGATTCTTTGTCCATAGATTTTTCTGATTGATGTTCTGAACATATCACGCTGTTCCTTTGTTTTCAAACCGAGTCGCTCCTCGACATTGGAAATATATTTTTCATCAATTTTAAGAGCTTTCAGTTCACCACTTTGAGGGTCGCGATATTTCCACATTTTATCGGGCCCCAGATTTTCGGCATCTGTACCGATTATCATATTGACATAGTTCATTACATCCTTGCGTATGGCATGAGGTTCATCCATATAGGCATTGAACATTTCGGTCATTATCTTTTCTCTGTAAAGTCCCTTGCCAATTTTGAGGTCTTCGAGGTATTTTTTCCGGTCATTGGCATCTGTAACATAATCCAGAACAACTCTTTCAAGTGACTTGAAAATATCGTAGGCAAACATACATTTACCTTCATTGGTTTCTGAACTTTCAATAAGAAGCTGTACTGCACGGCCCAGATTTCTCTGGCCCAGCCCTTTCTGACCGAACCTGTTTATGATAACAGGGTCCTGATTGAGGGTGTCTATCACTTCTGCCAGTGTTTTGATGCTTTTTTCACCGGCGACTTCACCTGCAGTCAGTTTAAGAGTCTCAACGGGAGTCAGTTTTTCAGAACGGGCCAGTCGCGACAACACTACAGCAACAGATGCAGCATAGTTGAGATTTGGATCCTGGTGAAGATCCTCTTTATTAAGTGTAGTACGGGCTTCTTTACCAATAGCGTACTGGGTAAGGTCTTTTTGCAATCTATAATTGGTATTATGAGAGATGTAACAGATTCTGCATCTATCAATTATTGGAGCCTCTTCCTTCTCAGAAAGGAAACGGTTGAATTCCGAATTATTACTTGTCGCAATAATAAGAGTATCAATGGGCCATTTGAATCCGTCTATTTCAATATTGCGATTCTGAATTACTCCCAGGTAAACCTGCACCAGATCTTTTTTGTTTTTGTATATTTCATCACTGAAATGAATCCCGCCTCCAGCTACACGGGCAAGAGCTCCACGACGCAAATCAAAGCGATAGGGATTATTGGTATCGCTGATATGCAAAAGCCGCTGAATTGATTCTTCTCCCAGCAAATCAACTGCAGAAGAGGTCATTTTATCTTTTGCAGGATATTTACCTGTAACAGTACCAAGACTTTCGGTGAGCGGAACCGGTACGATGTCAATAAACTGGAGCATATCATCAATATTGCCGCCGGTAAAATTTCTGATCTCATCCCAGATGTACCCACTACAGGCACCCAGGGGACGATAGTTATCATAAAGAGTTTCGATTTCTTTTTCCAGGAAACCGAAATTTTTACACAGATACTCTTTTGACTGATCGAAAGTTTCAAGCAGATTTAAGGCAAGAATTACCGGATCTTCATAGGTTTGAGATTCGATGATCTTTATTTTTCCATAAGAACCCAGTCTGTCCAGATCTTTAAATCTGAAAGTGTATTTACGGTTGATGTCCTGGGAGAGAAATTGCCTGTAACGGTTACACAGGAAATCTACAAAGAAAGTTTTTCCATTTCCAGGTTCGCCAACCAGAACAAAAGCCATTTCAGCAGATGAGCCACCCTCGGCAGCATCTTTAACATAAGAAACGAAGCTGTTAATTTCATCATACATACCGATCACATGTTTTTTCCCGGTACGAAAGATGCTGAAATCGTAAGTTGTTTTTCCATTAACCACTACTTTTTCAATTTGACTTTCCAGAATCATACGAGCGACACCCTGAAATGCATTTTCGAAGGTACGCTCTTTGTTTTTGAGAGCGGAGAGATGATGATGTAAAGAATTCTGTGTGGATGCAGGCATTGATTCCTCCTGTAACTCCTTGGGCATTAATTAGTAGGTAAACAAAAAGGAACCGAATAGTTGGCAGAAGGCCAAAGCGATTCCATTGAAATCAATCATAGGGATAAGCACAATTACAGATAAATCATGGAGTTAAGCTGTACATGAGTTATCACCCAGGGTTGAATAAATCAATACGAGGCATTGTGGAAATTATTTGGGAAAATAAGAGGGGGCGGAGACAGTGGAGTTGGGGACGGGGGAAACAATTTAGCCATCAGCCAGGTGGACGGAGGAAAAAGATAATCAAAATTTATGTTAAAATAATTCCTCCGTCCCCCTCCTGAGCCCGGCCCTCGAATTGCTCCTCTAATCCCCCAACCGCCAAAAAGGAGCTCACTGCTGCCATGGCCAGAAAAAAAGACTCTCTGTTAAAGGCGCTTTTCACCACATCACCGCTAATGTCTTAAGGGGGCAAACTCTTTATCGCGACCAGCAGGATAAAGACCAGTTCATGAAATATCTTAAAAACTACCTGATTCTCACCGGCTTTGTTCTTTATAGTATCCAACTCTATGATAATCACTACCATATGATACTTCGAATCAACCATCTTCCGCTGCAGGCTCTTCTGAGGGGGTTTCACAGTGCCTATGCCCGCTATTACAATAAAAAATATGGACTTAGCGGGTACTTTTTTCAGGGAAGACCCAGGTCTTCAGTTATTGAGAACGGAGAACAGATCCGTAAACATATTTTTTATACCAACACCGGCCCGCTACGGGCGGGACATTGCAAAACCTTAGAAGAGCTGGACATTTTTCCCGGAGCCACCCATTCGGCAATCATGGGGTTTCATCAATTCCCATTTCTAAAAACCAGAGAGATTCTTTCTGTTTTCAGTGATAATGAAAGTGGTACCGATCCAAAGATTCTATACCGCAAGTTTATCAGTCAGGGGCTTTCAAATCAGAGTTGTGATAAGGAATTTTTCAGGCTGATAAAGGGGGCCAATTCAGATAAACAGGATATGTATGAACCGGGCTATTGGGTGATTGGAAGCACAAAATTTATCAGAGATGCCATCGCGCTGGACCGTTTAAGAAAAATCCGGGTTGCCAGGTATAAATTGAGTGGCTGGGATCATGATAAACTGGCAGATTATGTGGTGTCCATAAAAAAGATTCCCCTGCAAGATCTCAAAAAACGGGGGCATGGGGATTATTTATCAGAAGCACGCAAATTATACTGCTTTCTGGCTACTATAATACTGGATATGAGCAGTATCAGTACCGCTAACCACTTAAATATCAGCAGTACCGCAGTTTTGCGACTGGCCAGACAGGGGAAAATGATAACAGAGCAGATGAAGCTGAAATTTCCAGATTATGCTCCCGATTTAAAACAGGCCTGATTTTTCCCGGAACATCGCCTGCAAAAAAATCAGCTACTCACTTGACATGAGAAAATATATTAAACACATCAGTCAACAGACCTCAACTGCGATTTTAGACTAATTTAGAGCATAAATTTTCTTCTTCTACCAATCCCAAAACCCCCATAACTGCTAATTTGAAAAAATCTTTGATGATATTGAAACCCTTTCTTAAATACTGTACAATAAAAACACTCATTATGGAGTTTAACCGATGAATGCAATTGGCAAAAACCTTAGATCATATTTTGTAACGGGAATATTTGTACTATTTCCATTAGTGCTTTCTTTGTACATTATCTGGAAAATTTTTCAGTTTATTGATAATGTTTTCCCCACTTTAACGGGCATCGACTTACCGGGAGTAGGCCTGGGAGTAGTGATCTTTTTTATGTTGATTTTGCTGGTAGGTATGATAGCCAAAAATTACGCAGGAAAAAAAGTTATTGAGATTGGAAATTCCATTATTGTAAGCATACCAGTATTAAATAAAGTGTTTCTTGCGGTACAACAGATTATGGATGTGGTTTTAAAACCACAAAAAAACTTTTTAGGGGAGGTGGTATTAGTTGAATATCCTAAAGAGGATTCCTGGACATTAGGTTTTGTAACTTCCAGAGAAACACCTGAAATTTCAGAATCGATCGGTGAAACTTTAGTTTGCGTTTATGTGCCCACAACTCCTAATCCAACATCTGGCTTTATGCTTTATGTTCCAGAACACAAAATAAAATCTGTAAACCTGAGCACAGAGATCGCTATTAAAGCCATTGTATCAGCCGGATTGGTCAGTTCGGCAAAATCTGATTTATCATCGGCGCAGGAACAAAATATCGGTGACGTACTCCGTAAGTGGAAAATCAAAAAAGAATGTAGAAATATTATTTTTGATCCAAGGGACTAAAAAAAAAGGGATAGGGCAATCAAGGCATTTGGGCAGCATCTCAATGATTTAAAAAAAAATCATTTTACAGGTACCCTATTTCCTCACATAATAATTTCTCGCTTCTCATAAAAGTACCACTGCCTTTTGCAACTACTCTACTTCTTTCATCCACTAAAACCGATTCTGCAAAAGAAATTTTTTTCCCATATTGAGTGACTTTTCCTTCTGCTTTAATCATTCCGATTGAAACAGGTCTGATAAAGTGCAGATTAAAAGATATTGTAACCAATAAATATTTGCTTATCATTGAGCTCACTGCGAAGTAAGCAGCGTCATCAAGAGCCTTGAAATAGACAGAACCGTGTACTGCACCTCCAGAATGAAAAAATTCCTTCTTTATCATTAAAATAACCTCAGCAGTACCGTTTCCAATTTTTATGGTTGGGTTGTAGTACTGATTGGTAGGTGCTGTTAAATACATATTTTCCAATTTTTTGTAATGTGTAGAATCCATAAGAATCCTCTGAGCTGGATAACGGGTTAAAAACGGCTATTTTAGTTAAAAAAGTTCCTCCGTACTCCTGTGGATCTGATTATCTCTCTGTCAACTCCAGCGCACTTCTGATCAAAGACCCGCAGGCCTGTTCAAGTTCACCTTTTAAATATTTATTCCTTATTTCCATTAAGCCAATCTCTTTAAGAACCTTCATCGCCTCCTCCTTTTCCAATGGACCCCTGAGCTGTTCGAGTAAACTTAGAAACCTCTTTGATTCTTTCCCCATGTAGGGCCCAAATCTCAGCATTGCCCGATAACTCTTCCCCTTTAAACGTAAAGCGCCTCCAGAGCGCGACCGCTCAAATGCTATATTTTCACCTGTAATATTTGATTTAAAACCTGTTTTCAATTTTAGCATAAATTTTGACCAGCCGGAAAGATCAGATTCGTTGCGAAAATCTGCAAATTTAACTCTATTTGAAGTTTCCTGTTTAATTTGCTGTTCATACGTTTGATAAAAACCGCTTGAGCAGGGAATTCCGAATTGCTTAAGCAGAGAAGATGAAACATAACTGTGCAGTGTTTTGCCATCCGGTGAACCAGTATGCCGTTGATTACATTCACCAATACAGGATACTGTAACATCAATTGTCTGCTGTTCAGGTTCTTTGCGCAACAACTGCTTATAGTATTTTTTTTCTTTTAAAGCAGGATTGCTCTCTATTGCTTGCAATAAATCCTCTTTTTTGAGATTTAACCGAAGTATGGCATTCCATAAACCATAATTAGTCCTGGATTTGTCGTTTTTTTCTGAATAGTATGGTTTGATTATGTCGTCTGTTGTACCACTTTTGGCAAAGTTACTAATTGGGCCACTGTGTTCATATAAATCACAGATATCATAATTTTGAGTCTCACGATTATTGCCGGAGACAAGCCGCTTGTGCAATCCCAGATGAACCGGGTTAATTCTTGTGATAGTGTCAAAAATAGTTCGATGAGAAATAGAATCTTCAAATTTCAGTTCATTGCCAGCCAGGTCTATTTTTTTCACAAAAAGTCCAGGGTGTTTTGATGGTTTAACTATCAGATTTCCATCATACAACAGATTAAAGAGATGGAGCTGTTCATATAATGATAACTCAAGTGTTCCCAATGCGATTGAATATCTGTTCTTACAAATGCGATTTATTGAATCGATTGCGGAAGGCTCTGAGCAAATGCCGGATATAGCAGCATAAAGAGAAGGGCCGGTGATATATTTAGTATTGTTAGTAAAATCTGTACCAGTCCGTAAAAGAAATGATCTGACTTTTTCTGATTGTTCGTTGTCATTATCCATATCAGTGTTCAGCCGGTACATGGTTTCAACTGCCATGATATTATTGGAATTCGCCAGATGATTGAACAGATAATCATATCCATCAAAACTCTTATGATGATTGTGTACCGTATAGCCGTTTTTTTCCGCAGCCAGAAGGTAAGTCATACCAGTAGGTTTTTCACTGGGGCCATAGAATTGACGGGCCCATGCACAGCTGTCTACTATTTCAACATCGTCGGTGGCCATATCCGTTGGAGAATAGATCCCTAAGTCGTAAGCCAGCGCATATACCAGAGGTTTAGCTGTGCTAGAGCCATTTGGAATTCTGTTTCTATGCAAGCTTTGCAGTCTGCTTCCTAAACGGTCCCGTGAATAATATGCCAGTAACTCGCGGGTTCTGGAGTTCATAATAGCATAAGCAAAGTATTGACCGGCAACAGTAACGGTATCCCTGCGGTAAGTAAAGCAGGACCTGCGGATATGATTACTGATCTTTTTATAACGAATGTTTTGAATTAAAGTGTCATCAGACTTAAGATGTAAGATACTACCGGAGTTTTTTATAACAGAATCGCTTGAGAGGACTGTAACTTTTCGAAGTGTATCTGCAGGGATATTGGTAGAAACAGCAATATCGGTACCTTCAGAACCGATCAGTATATCTGAGCGGATGGTAGTATCCGGACCAAAGCCTCTATTATCCACCAACTGTTCAAGCAGTGATTGCAGCCTGTAATCTATTGTCAGCGCAATAGTGAGATTTCCATAACGCCTGATCATGCTTTCAGGATCAGCAATATCCATATCTTCCAATTGGGAACCGGTAATCCCGTTTTGTTCACATACCTGTTTCCAGTATTCATTTGCCAGATCGATTAGATGACTGTGCTCAGGGATAAGATTCTGTGAAGGCAAAAACTCGAGGGTGTCAAGGCTCTGAATAATTGAAACCTGTTGTTCTTCACTCCAGCTGAAATGTCTGGCAAGCGACGGCATACTGGTCTTAATCTGATTGATAATTTTAGTTGGAACCTGGCGATTCCATTTTACCAGACGAGATAAATAAAGATTCTGAGCCAAACTGAGATCTTTGGGTTGTACACCAAAAAGCTTCATGCTGATATCATAATATCCCTGCATCCCCCTGCCGGCACTGACGCAATGGTTGATATACGCAGTAAGAACCTCCTGGTTATCATATGTTAATTTTAATGCCTGCGCCAGTTTAATTTCCTGAATTTTCCGGGCTATGTTCTGTTCACTGAAAGCATATCCGCGTTTATCATATTTCATGAGTAGAAATCTCGCTACCTGCATGTGTATAGTACTGCTTCCTCTGGGGCGATGAAGTTTAAACGATCTGAGAGATTTCCACAAAGAACTGCCTATAGCTCTTGCTAATGCATTGAAATCGTATGCTGATTTCCTTTTAAAAAAGCTTTTATCTTCTGTTGTCAATAACGAGCTGATCAGAATTTCATTAAGATCGGAAAGAAAAACACAGGTGTGTGTTGTTTGCAGCTGTGCAAGTAAAATACCGTGTCGATCGGTTATGGTAATGGTTTTATGAAAATCTTTGATTTCATTGAGTTCTTTGATTGCTGCTAAGGATGGTAAATCTCTGATTTTGCCTTTGAAACGATTTTGTCTATACAAACCGGAAATAGTATCTCCACTGATTTTTTCGGAAACATTTTTCATCTCCCTGCTATTATTAATCTCCTGCCAGACATAACCATATTCCCTGGATAATAAGCCTTTTTTTTCCAAATTGAGAAGTTGTCTGGCTCCTGTATTGACATATACATTAAAAATCAATCTAACCCCGAAAAAAACAAAAATCGGCAGAGAAATTATGAGTATTAGAAAACGAAACGCTTTTTTATACATGAATATCCGTTCTGATTTTATTCTTCTGATAAATATATGTCCTGTTCAAGATGTTTTTGAAGAGTATAACCGACCGGGGATTTCTTTTTTAAATGGCTCAGATCTTGCAGCTGTATAAATAGCTATCACCTTATGAAAAATCCTGACTTTATGATTAACTAACTTTTCTAGCAGGGTAAATGACTATGGAGAGTATCATCAGAATTCTCATGCTGGAAGATTCCCAAAACAATGCGAATTTTTACCTTAAACTGATTCAAGATTCAGGGTTGATGATTGAACCTTTTAGGATTCAGACAACTGAAGATTTCCGGATAGCTTTAAAGGAATTTAAGCCTCATGTCATCCTATGCAATATTTTTCTGGAAAAAATTGCAGTTGCCGATGTTATAAGCTTTCTTTATCAACTCAAAAGCACCATACCACTAATTTTTATTATACCTGAGCACTCCACAGTAAGCGGGGAAAGAATCAGAAATGCCGGAACCATGGTTTATTCAACCAAAGACAAACTTGGAAACTTGGCCGGTACCGTTAAGGATATCCTCAATAAAAAAGCCGCAATTTATACAGCGGAAACAAACCAAGACATCGATTTCAAGGCTATAATTGAAAATTCTCCCGACATAATCATTCGTTTTTCTCCTGATTTGGTACCGCTTTATGCTAACCCTGCCTGGGAGAAGATCAGTGGAATTCCCTTGGATGAATTTCTCAATAAAGTTTCAATAACCAAACTCCCGGATAGTGTGAAATCCTATTTTTTACGATTATTAATTCAGGTACGCTCAACCGGCAAAGAAACTAAGATAGAATATAATTACCCTGGCCTGCAGACCCGATTCATTGAAACCAGAATTATTCCTGAAAAAGATGCCAACTCAAAGCTTAAGGGTCTTCTTTTAATCGGAAAAGATATTACCGAAAAAAAGAAAATTAAGGAACAACTTAGATATTTATCAGAATTCGAAAAGTTAATTAGCAGGCTGGCTACAACTGTAATTAATGCGGATTTCAAAAAAATAGATTCTTTGATTATAAATTCATTACGGTTGTTGGGAAAATTTTTGAATATTGACCGGGTTTCAATAGTGCTTTTTAATTCAGACCATCACAAAATGAATTATCTTTTCCAATGGCTTGGTTCATCAGCCACAAAAAAAGCTGAAATGACTATGTGGGAAAAGCCCGAAGAGCTCCCCTGGTTTTTTTCTCAGATAAATAATTCTTCCATAATTGAAACGACTTCAATCGATTCATTACCGCCGGAAGCAGTCAGGGAAAAAAACTGGCTGAAAGAATCCGGTTTCAACTCAATCTTATACGTTCCACTTGTCTCCCGAGCAAAACCAGTCGGTTTTCTGGGTTTTGAGTGCATAAAAGAAACAGACCGCAAACTATCAGAGCAATTAAAGAAAGTCCTTAGAATAGCATCTGCAATATTTGTAAATGCACTTGACCGTAAAAAAACAGATCTGGTCCTATCTCAATCTCAGAGTAAATACAGGGCGATTTTTGAAAACACTGGTACTGCCATGGCCGTAGTAGAGAACAATTCACTTATCTGCATTGTAAATTCAAGGTTCTGCCAGTTTACCGGTTATCAGAAACCGGAAATTCAAGGTAAAATGTATTTCCAGGATTTTGTTTTTGCTGATGACAAAGCTTTACTGAAAGAGCCTGATAAAACCTGTGCCAGGCAAGATGCTTCCCTGGAATTGCGTATTATAGACAAATATAAGATGATAAGGAATGCAATTGTTCATTGCACATTTATTCCCGATACATCTCAAAGTATTTTCTCCTTAATAGATATTACCGATCGGGTGCAGGCAGAAAATCGGTTGCGAAACCTGAATTCCTCAAAAAGTGAATTTGTCTCTATGGCCTCACATGAGATGAGAACTCCTCTTACCGGCATTATCGGATTAACTCAAACACTGCTGTCCAAAGAAATAGATTTATCAGAACAGGAGAAAAGACGATTCCTGCAGATCATTGAATCAGAGGGTAACCGTTTGTCTATATTGCTTAGTGAACTGCTTGATTTAACTAAAATTGAGACAGGCACAACTGAATTCAATCCAGTTCTTTTGGATGTCACCCA